>NZ_WEZF01000022.1 GCF_009177065.1 Tautonia marina | reverse complement strand
GAATCTTTGAGGGATTCAGTCGGCAATCAGTCGGAATCCTGATCGGGCTGAAGGGCCTCCCAGAGCGCTCGGTAGTAGCGCAGGAGTCGATCCGGCTCGGGGCTATCAGGAATCTCGGCGAGGGTGAAGCCCTGATAGCCCGATTCCTTTAGCAACCGGAAAAGAGTTCGGTACGGGTATCCGCTGTGCAGCTCGTTGATATGAACCAGGCCGATTCGGTCAGCAACCATTTGGAAGGCCGGTTCAATCGAGCCGTCGATCAGATCCGTCGGATTTGAATTCCAGCAGACCGTCACGTTGCGGTGCTTGGCGTGATTCATGATCCTTGCGAAGGCGGGAAACGTTGCCGTCTCCCGCCCGTGCACTTCAACCCGGATCTCCACACCAAAGCCTTCGCCATACTCGCCGACTTCGAGCAACGACTCGCCGATTTGACGGAAGGTGGCTTCGGGATCGGTTCCCTGCGGAATACCGTTCGGGCGGACCTTGATCCCCGGGGCACCGACGTCGTGGGCCAGCTGGATGAATTCCTTGGTTCCCTCGATATTACGACGGACTTCCGCTGGGTCATCCGAGTGGTATTCGAAGGCACTGCCCAGCCCGGCGAGTTCCAGGCCCGAGTCGCTGAACCGCTGGCGCACGGCTGCTCGCTCGGCGTCAGACAAGGAGACCTCGACACCGTGGGCATGAGTGGTTCGCAGCTCAACCCCTTCGAAGCCCAACGCGGGAAGCTTCGTCAGGATCGTGTCGAGGTCCCAGTCCTTGGCAATGTTGTACGTGACGGTGCCGAGGAGGAGCATGGTCGTCGGTCCTGGAAAACAGGGAAGGTCGTGCCAAGGACTCGCCAGGGTCCAGCCCCGGCGAGCATCCGTCAATCAATAAACTGGAATTCCTTGGCGTTGACCAGGGCCCAGAGGATGTCCTCAAACGCCTCTCGCTCCTGGCCGGGCTTCGACTCCACGTGGAAGATGGCCGTGGCTCGCTCGCTGTCCGACGGAGTTCGAGCGAAGGTCTGCAGGAACAGTTCGTCGATCCGCTCCTCGATGGGTCTCGGGTCGGCGGCCAGGGCCGCGGCTCGTCCTGCGTCATCCGAGAGTCGTGCCTGGACTTCCGCCGAATTCAACAGCATCAAGCTCTGGCTGAGGCTCGCGTCTTCAATCCGTTCACATTCGCAAGCGGTGTCTCGCATCGGCCGTCCGAACGTGTCGAGAAAGTCGGAACGAACCGATTCGTCGGGGAGCGAGATGGCTCGAAATCCCGACGGCAGCCCGTCAAATCGGTTCGGGACCCGGGTGACCTGAGAGATGGCATCGAGCAAGATTTCTGCGCTCATCCGCTTGGGATAGAAGCGGGCGAAGCTCTGAGTATCACGAGCATTGGTCTCGTTCGGCTCACTCGACAGGCTGTAGAGCTTGCTCGTCGTGAGGGTCCGGACCAGATGCTTGAGGTCGTAACCCGAGGCGATGAAGTCGTCGCTCAGCGCCTTCATCAAGGCCGGATTCGTGGCGGGGTTCGTTTCGCGAAGGTCATCAATGGGCTCAACCAGGCCCCGATCGAAGAAGTGAGCCCAGTAGCGATTGACGACCGCAGGGGCAAAAAATGGGTTGTCTTCTCGGGCCAGCCAGTCGACCAGAACTTCCCTTGGGTCCTCCATCGCCGGAATGGCGAAGGGCTCGGCTTCTCCAAGCCCCTTCGGCTGCATCGCCTGTCCGGTCTTCGGATGCGAGACCTGGCCACTCCGCTTGCTGAAGATCACCAACTCATCGCTGCCTCCCTTTTGCGAGGTCAACGATCCCTTACGCCCAACCCTCCCGAAGAAGGCCGCGAAGCCGTAGTAATCGTCCTGGCTCCAGGTTTCAAACGGGTGGTGATGGCACTTCGCGCATTGAAGTCTCATCCCAAGGAAAACCTGGGCGGCGTCGTCGACGAACTCGTCAGCCTGCTTCAAATCCCGATACCAGACGGTTGCTGGTGCCGTCTCCGGTGTGCCACTGGCGGCAATGATCTGACGGGTAAACTCGTCAAACGGGGTATTTTGATCAATCTGGCGGCGAATCCAGTCATAGAACCGGAACGTGGAACGCTGATTTCGAGCGTTGCCCGCGCGCTTGTTTCGAAGGATGTCCGCCCACTTGACCGCGAAGACCTTGGCATATTCGGGACGGTCCAGAAGCGTATCGACCAGTCGAGCCCTCTTCTCCGGGTCGGCATCCGCCACGAACGCGTCGATTTCTTTGACCGTTGGCAAGGTGCCGGTGATGTCCAGGGAGGCTCGACGGATGAACTCCTCGTCAGAGCAAAGGTCCGAGGGAGTCAAGCCCAGTTCCTTCCACTGAGCGAGAGCCAGTTCGTCGACGAAGTTGTTGGGCGAAAAATTAATGGGATCGGCGACAGGTTCCCCTCGGGGAACGGTGGCACGAAAAACGGCCACCTTGCCTTGATACCGGGCCATCACGGCTGCCATGCCGGGCAGGTCCGCCGTGCGAACCCGCCCGCCCTCGGCAACGTTGGCAATCTCGGAAACGTTCGACTCGTACTGAGCCCACCGCGTCACATCCTCGGTTGAACCGTCCGAGTAGACCGCCGTGACCACCAGCTGCTGATCGGTTCCCTGATCGAGGACCCGGGACGGCGGGTGGATCTCGATCCGGGCGACGGTCGGCGCTTCGGGATCACCAACTGGCATTCCCTCGGCGATCCATCGGCGAATCAGGCGGTATTCGTGCGAGTCTTCCACAAGCAGCTTGCCGCCGCCATGCGGAACGTCGGCCACGGCCTTGAGGAGCAAGAGGCTCTGCTCGGGGGCGGCTGGGAAGACGCGCCGACCTCGGCCCTCCTTGACCAGAGTCTCATAGTCGAGTTCCGGCTCGAACCCGAGCAAACTGAGGCGGAACCCATTCTGACCACCCGATTTCCCGTGGCAGCCCCCGGCGTTGCAGCCGAGCTTGGTGAAAATCGGCACAATCTGGTTTGTGAAGTGAATCGGTGGCGGGTTGTCGAATGCTCGGACCTCAACCGGAACCTCGACCTGACGTCCTTCGGCCTCGATGCGCACGATCGTCTTGCCATCACCCCGAGCCGAGATCATTCCCGAATCATCGACGACGACGACCGATTCATCCGCGCTCGAAAATCGGGCCGAGGAGGTTCGGTCCTTGCCGTCTTCCTGGCCTTCGACCGCCAGTTGCTGGACCGCGTCGGGGCCGATCAAGGTGACCGCATCCGGAACGATTCGGAGCACTTCCGTCAGCGGTGATTCGGATCGATCGACGACCTCCGAGGCCGGAAGGCCGGCAGGGCCGATTGCCGTCAGGACCAGTCCGATTATCGTTGCGGCCAGCCACCTGTGCATCACTTTGATCTCCTCGGAGTCCCCTGCCGGCAACCCGGAACCACGGCCGTCCCCCGGCTCGAGTCCCAACCATGGGACGAAAACCCACTCCTAGACTTTACTGAGGTTCCCCGCCAGCGACAAGAAAAAGTTAAACCAAGTTTCACCATGTCCGAGGCCATCGGTTGCCAATCAGAATCCAGTATGGTCGATCCCGTTTCGGCCCGAACATGCGAGGAAAGACGCGTGTCCCTGGACGTGGCGACCTTGGTTGCGTATGGTAGTGTGTGTCAGGTGCGGTCAGACCGGAGCAATCCGGTCTCCTTCTCCTGTCGGCTCATCACCGACCGGGTAGCTCAGTCGGTAGAGCAGCGGACTTCGACGCCGCCCTTAGGCGTGCACAATTGGAGCCTCTCACGGGAAGAAACCGAACCGCGAGAGTGGATGCCGCAGTATGCTGGGACGCCCTGAGAGCCCCCGCCACCACAACGCCAGCTGGTAACGGCCAACGTGACGGTTCGAAAAGTGCGAGGGATTGGGTCATCAGCAGGCAAGGGCTCCGGCGGATCGTCGGGCCCAGCCTCAGAGACTCGACGCGGCACACCTGCGATGGTGAAGGGAGAGTCCAGACTCCAACACGGGGAAGCCTCTCACCAGGGCTGACCTGAGGTCGGTGAAAGCCGATGGGGTAAGTTAATCCGCTGGTCGTGGGTTCGAGTCCCACCCCGGTCACTTCCGAGCCCCCCGACGTTTCGGGGGGTTTTCTTTTGCGCCGTTCTGGCGACCCTGAGCCCGCTTCGAAGTCTTCCCGGCCGACTGGTCAAGTACCCGCTTCAACATTCCTCCCAGACGTTTCGCAGCCGGACCTGGGTACGAGGAGAGCTCCACCATCTCGGCAAAACTCAGCCGAGGATCGGGGAACGGCAAGAGGGCCTCCGCTTGCGATAAGGTGCCCCGGAGTTGGTAGCTCTTGCCGATCAGGCGCACTTTGACCCCGCAGCGGCGCAGGAGTTCCAGCTCTCGGTAAAACGTCCGCAGGCCGATTTGAAGCATCTCGAGCAACTCCGCTCTTGAACGCGGAGCCTCGTCGAGCAATCGAGCAAGGCGATGCAACCGAGCAGCCCGGCTATCAGTAATGTGGACGGCTGGCCGACGTCGGGGCGGAGGGTTCGGACTCATCGGCTCCTCCTACGCTACGGACGACCCACCGAGCCTGATCCGGTTGCGGTGGACGTCGGCAACGCGCTCAAGCCCTCCCTGGCCAGATGGAAACTTATGGGTTTAATGCATGTTAGCAGCCATTTCTGCCGGTGGTCCAGTCCCGAGGATTTCTCAGAGGGCTGGCGATTCTGTTGATCGTGCCGGTCGTGTCGGTTTTCCTCAAGGGGTGCGAGACGGGAACCGACTGAATAGGAGTGAGTTGGTCACGACCGCGGGGGAACGTTCCCTGGCTTGATTCCGTGTCCCGTACCGGGACGAATCGGCGGTCGCGGTGGTTGGATCGAGCGATGAGGGGGCCGTTGGGCTTCGCCCGTCTCGTGGTGAGGCCGACTGCGACCTGGCGCGGCAGGCTGGGCGGGTCGTCCCGCATCGGGCGAGGGTTTCCCCTTCAGGGAGAGTGTCTCCATGTCGACGTCAAAGCGCCGTCGGTCACTGAGTTTCCGTCCGGGGCCGGATTGTCTCGAGGGCCGTCAAATGCTCTCGACGGTCTATCACGGAGTTGATTTCGATGGCGACCTCTGGACGTTGCGACTGGTCGGACCGGGATCGCTTCGGGTGACCAACCAGCCAGGAACCGATGGGGTGACCCCAGTCCCCATCGGTGAGCCAGGTCTGATTGATACCATCACCGTTCAAGGGGCGAACCCCTCAAAGACCCGTTTGATCGGGGTCGTCGAGCAGGCTGCGGGTGGTGATGGACGGGTTTTCTTCGAAAATCTGCTTTCGCCGGCGAGTGTCTCACCCGGCCCCGGAACCGGCGTCGGCATGCTGGCCATCGACATGCCCGATTTCTGGCTCGGCGACACCAGCCCGGGCGGGACCGAGCAGGTTCAAGGGCGGATCGACATTCCCGACGGCGTCGTGACGCTGCACTTCGGAGGGGTCGAAACCCGAGCGTCGTTCGGCGCGGAACCTCCTGATCCTCCCTCGGCCGACAGCCAGCCCAACCGATTCTCGATCAATCTGGGGCTACCGACCCGGGTCGGTACGAGCATCATTCTCGACCGAGTGGATACGACCAACCCGGAAACCCTGGTTGATCCCCTGACTCCTCAGGATATCGTGACCTTCAACGTGAGTGGCCGCCTGAACGTATTCCAGGCCAACACGATCGAAGGTGATCCGACGTTGGACCTGGGAGAGACGGGGTCATTCGACGGACAGAATTCCGGAGGGACGACCATCATCTCCCAGGCTCCGCAGGTTCCAGGGCAGGTGGCGACCGGGGCGATCGGACGGTTCCGGATTGGTGGCAACGCCACGAACATGACGGTCCAGGTCGGCGGGAACAATGCTCGGTTGACGAATTTCTTCATCGGTGGCGAGACGAACAAGGTCACGATCTCGGCCGTTGAAGGGGTTCGAACGGCGATGTTCGGACTGGGCATGGATACCGTATCCATCCAGGCCGGCGAAATCGAGCAGTTGAAGGCCAACCGGGGAGCCGTCGGCTCGTCCATCCTGGTCGGTCGGAACGCCGGATCGTTGACCTTCGGAGGGGACGTGATCAACACCAACGTCCTGGCCGGTTACACTCCTGGCACCGGGGCCGGGGCAGCGCCAACCGCCCAGTCCGGAGGACAGATGGGGGTCCGGGTGGCCGGAGATGTCTTCGACTCGATTTTCGCCGCTTCGGTCCAGCCGTTCGAGGGGGTTTTCGGCGGCCCGAATGAATTGGAGCTCCCGACCGGCTACATCAACGCCAAGGTCGAAGGCCTGATTGACAATAGCCTCAACCCGCTGGTCAGTCCCGAGTCCTTCGATCAGGCGTTCTTTGCCCGCCGCGTTCGCCTGGAAGCGGGCCCTGTCATTCCTCCGGCGGCGCCCGGTGCTCCCTTCCGGCCGCAACCCGGACCGGGACGAACCCCGGGGGTTGATGGACTCTCCGGTGGTCAGCCCAGCCCCACCTTCCGCTTCATCGAACGCCTGAACGCCCGACAGACTCCCTGATTGGAACCACCACCGCCTGCAGAGTCTTGAAACGGCCGAGTGGGTCGACTTCGGTTGACCCACCCGGCCCTTCCTGTTTCAATCCCCCACCCGCGTTGATTCACGAAGGTTAGCGGTGTGACCCAAGCCGGCCCGCTCGGAGAATCGAACCCCGAGCGATCCCCTGCTCGACGCGCTCGGGATGTCTGGGCTCCTCGTTCGGAGACGCCCCACCATCTCGGGATCACGGAGGATCTTGTAGGATGGAATCGCTCCCAGACGCGGTCACTCCCGATGCTCCTGAATTCCCCTCCGTGCGCCGTCTGATACTGATTGCGCTCCTCTATACTGGGGTGGCGATCGGAGCGACCTTCCCGGCCATCACCACAGTTCAGACCGCGTTGCCAGGACATCCGGCCGATCCGCTGGTCCATCTCTGGACGATGCGCTGGTACAAGCAGTGCCTGATGGAAGGGAACCTGCCGTTTCTGGCCCTCGGTCTTCAGCATCCGGTCGGAGCTCCGGTGGGTTACCTCCCCCCGTTGCAATATCAGAGCCTGCTCTATCTTGGCCTTTCGTCGTTCCTCTCGAATGACTTGCTTTGCTTCAACATCATCTGGTTCCTGGGGTTCGTGCTGACCGGTTGCGGCACCTATGTTCTGGCCTGGTATGTTCTGCGCAACTCCTGGGCGGCGACCCTGGCCGGATTACTGGCGATGCTCGCGGGGCCAATCTCCTACTTCGCTGTTGGGGAAATTGAACAGATCACCCTGGGCTGGTTCCCGCTGTTCCTGGTCGGATGGCTTCGTTTCGTGGATCACCCTTCGCGCGGGCGATTGCTCCTGGCGGCAGCTCTGTATTTGCTCCTGGCGATGAGCGCACCCTATTACGGGCTGTTCGGAGTCTTTCCGGCGACGTTTTACGTCCTTTGGAGCGCCTGGCGAGAAGGATGGCGGCTGCGGAGACCGTTCATCCTTCCTCGTCTCGGATGGTTCGTGGCGTTTGTCGGATTGACCTTCCCCGCACTTCTCGTCCTCTTCTCCAGCCAGGTCTGGGCCATGACTCATGGCTTCCCGATGGACCGATCATCGGGTGAGTTCGAGTTTTACAAGGCCAGTCTTGGGGGGTATCTCATTCCAATCGCCCCGAAGCTCCTCGCAGGTTGGTTGCAGAAGCCAGGCTCGGTTTTGCTCGGAGAGGCGTTCTTTCCAGCCTATCTGGGAATGGTGACGCTCGGATTGGTGGCGTACGCTGCCGTGGCGAGAGTCCGGTTTCCCCGGGCTTCCTTCTGGTGGCTTGGGCTGGCCATGCTGGTGATTCTGTCGCTTGGAGCGTCCATCACAATCGGCAACGCGGAAATCCCGATGCCGGCCCATTGGCTTCGCGAGTACGGCAAGATTCTCAAGCCTGTGCGCGTACCCGCTCGATTTGCCTACTTCGCGTCCCTGCTGGCCGTCCTGATTGCGGCGGCCGGGTTCAGGCATCTCCTTGGTCGCATTCCGAATGCCTTCGGACGGGCCACCGTGGCGATCCTACTAATGGTGGTCGCTCTGGTCGATCTGGCTCACGTACCGTTCCCCACCCGACCGGTTCCGGAATTGCCGCGTGCGTATCAGTGGATCAAGGAACGCTCACCCAATGCCGCGTTGTTCGAGGCGCCTCACGCCAATTTTGGGTGGCGGATGCCCGCGCTTTGCACATACTGGCAATCGTTCCACGGCCTCCGAACCTCGGCAGGCTACACGGCGGACCTTAACCCGATTCACGAACCGTTGGTCACCCACTCCTCCCCCTTTCATGCTCATCGCCTGGCAGATCCGGGATATTTGAAGGAATCTGACGTGATTCCCTTCGAGCCGATCGGCTTAACAGGGGTTCAGCGGTTTGACGATTTCGCCTGGCTCTATTTGAAGACCTTTGGATTCGACTATGTGGTGCTCCACCATCGTCCCGAAGACTATCCGGAATTGCCGGTGCAATTCGACCAGATCAAGCAGCGGCTCGCACCGGCAAAGGTGTTCGAAGACGAGGTGACGGCGGTCTACGACACGAACCTCCTGCCCGCCCCCTCCCGCCCGACCTTGCTCTGTGCCAAGGGCTGGCGAGGCTATATCCCGACTCGCCTGGGGGTCGGGCGGCTCATCGACCCCGTCAGCGAACTGACCCTCTACAATCCGACCGCCGCCGGACCGATCGTCCTCGCGCTTCGGGGAATGACCCGCAGAGCGTCTCGCGTCCTGGAACTTCGAAACGGTCATACCGTGCTGGCCCGCTGGCGCATCGAGTCAGGCGATGAGCGCACGCTCGTCAGTCCTCCGCTTGAACTGGCAGAGGGTCTGCACCGGCTCACCTTGGTCTGTGATGGCGTCGAGCCCGACACCTCTCACAAGCCCCATTTCGAGAAGGAGCAAGCACCCTATGGCCTCTGGGTGTCGGCACTCGGTTTCGGGGCCTCGCCGGAGCTTGCGGTGACCTGGAATGCTCCCGAAGCGGTGATCGCAGAGCAACCGGGGTCAGAACACCTTGTCCGCTAGGTGGAAGCGTCCTTGAGGAGCGTGCAGAACGCCGGTTCGAATCCATCGCGTTGGAAACGAACCGGCGAGCGGGCATGACGCAGGTTCAAATGAAGTCGTTGATTAAATTTTCAAGCATCTCCTGCCGGCCGCTGACGTTCGGCGTGACGTCTCCCTTGGGCAGGATGTAGGCTTCAAGATCGCTGAAGGTGGCCCGGCCGGATTCGACCTTCCGGCCGAGTTCGCCGTCCCAGCTGGCGTAGCGATTGCGAACGAACTCGGCGAGGCGGCCGTCCTCGCGGATCTTGTGGGCGATCTTCAGGCCGCGGGCGAAGGCGTCCATGCCGCCGATGTGGGCGTAGAACAGGTCGACTGGCTCGAAGCTCTCACGGCGCACCTTGGCGTCGAAGTTGATGCCGCCGGTGGTCCAGCCGCCCATGTCCAGCACTTCGAGCATGCTGGAGGCTGTCAGATAGATGCTCGTCGGGAACTGGTCGGTATCCCAGCCAAGGAGGGGGTCGCCGGTATTGGCGTCCATCGAACCGAGCACGCCAGAGGCAGCGGCCATGCGCAGCTCGTGCTGCATCTCGTGGCCGGCGAGGGTCGCGTGGTTGGTTTCGAGGTTCAATTTGAAGTGGCCGAGCAGGTCGTACGTGCGGAGGAAGTTCAGGCAGCTCTCGGTATCGCTGTCGTACTGGTGCTTGGTCGGCTCCATCGGTTTCGGCTCGATGTAGAACTGGCCGTCGAAGCCGATCGACTTCTTGTAATCGACGGCCATGTTGAGGAACCGGCCCAGGTGGTCAAGCTCGCGCTTGAGATCAGTGTTGAGCAGCGTTGAGTACCCCTCGCGGCCTCCCCAGAAGGTGTAGCCGAGGCCGCCCAGATCCAGGGTCGTTTCCAGCATCTTCTTGACCTGGGCGCCGGCGAAGGCGAAGGCGTCGAAATTCGGGCTGGTCGAGGCTCCGTGCATATAGCGGGGGTTGGAAAAGAGATTGGCCGTTCCCCAGAGCAATCGGACGCCGGTGCGTTGCTGTTCTTCCTTCAAGACCTTGGCCACGGCGTCGAGGTTGGCGTTCGACTCTTTCAGCGTCTTGCCTTCGGGAGCAACGTCACGGTCGTGGAAGCAGTAGAAGGGAACCCCGAGCTTTTCCAGGAATTCGAAGGCCGCTCGGGCGCGTCGGGTGGCGTTCTCGACCGTCGGGGTGCCGTCGTCCCAGGGGCGCTGGGCTGTTCCCGCGCCGAAGGGGTCGCTCAGGGGGTTGGTGAACGTGTGCCAGTAGGCGACCGAGAAGCGCAAGTGGTCGCGCATCGACTTACCGCCGACCAGTTCGTCGGGGTTGTAGTGCTTGAATTCCAGAGGGTTTTTTGAGTCGGGGCCGCCGTAGGTGATCTTCGGAACGTCTGGGAAAAACTCGGACATCTCAAGGGCCTCGCGCCGCGGAGGGAGAAAGTGGCGTTTGAATCGCCCGGGACGCCCCCGAATGAACCAGGCTGCGTCCGTAGAGGGACATGAGTGTAAAGGGGCGCTCAAGGGTGGAACAAGTCCCCGCTCGATCCAACCGCGCCGAAGCGAGAGGCGCCCGATCGCCCCCTCCCGTCAAGCGGGCAGGCCATCGCAGTCGTCCCCGATGTGCGGAGGAGCGGAGCGTCCGACTCCGGGTCGCAGCGAGGTCGCCCGATCGAGTGCGCGACCGCCCCTTTCCCTGGCTCCGAGGGGGCAGATTGCGTGGGAAATCCGGAACTTCTTTGGGGCCAGGTTGCTCGACGTTGTGGAATGCTCCCTGATCGTCCTATGATTGAACGAAGAGCGCGAGTCAGGGGTCGGACCGACCGGCCCTCCCCATCGCTGCCGGGGAGCCTGGGGCGGCCATCGGCTTCACCGATCTTGCATCGACGACGCCCACGAGATCGCACGATGACGACAACCGCACCAGAGACCTCCACCCGATCTCGCCGAACGATCCTCCGAGGCGTTTTGGCCTCGATGGCGTTGCTGATCTGTTGCGCCGGGCAGGCCGAGGCCCAGTGGGGGTTCGGCCCCTTCGGAGGGTTCGGGTGGGGATTCGCGCGTCCGTATACCCCGCCATCGGTCAACATGCTGAACGAACGGGCCAACGTGCGGGCCGGCATGGATCAGGAGGCATTGAATCGCACCAGCCTCTCAACCCCCGACCGCTTCGATTACCGTCGGCAGCAGGTTTCCATGCAGCAGCGGTACGACGTCTCTTCGACCCGAGGCATGGAAGTCGCTCGGGCCGGTCGCGGGACGCCGATTCCGGGAACTCGGGCCAGTGCCACCGAGCGCCCCACCCCTCCTGTGGCCAATCAGCCCCCCGCGGTTGAGCGACCAATTCTCGAAATCACAAGCTTTGTCAATCAGCAAGACCGTCTCGTCTGGCCCTCCGACGCCCCCGTCTCCGGGGACCTGATCACAAAACGCGATCAGGCCGACGAGGCGATTCATGAAGTCGTCCAGGAATACCGGGCGATGAACGCCGCGCAGATCAACACTGTGGCCAGTGCCCGCGAGGACCTGATTGCTTACGGACAGCCGGCGCTCCAGTACCTTCGAGAAACCTCGACGGCTCGGGTGGCCGATACCTTCCACCTGTTCCTGCTCTCGCTCTACGACTCGCTCGCACAGGCCGCCGAACAAGGAATTGCTTCTCAAACCCGCTGATTCCTGATCGACGTCGACCAGTCAGCACCTGCTTCTGTGCTGGTCATCGAGTGGTGCCGGACAGGCATGAACCTGCCCGGCACCGATTGAGAGAACAACCTAACGTCAATCCGCTCAGTTCGAATCGCCGAGGACCTTCTCGACTTCCTCGGCGAAATTCGCCTGGTTCAGATCGAGGGCCGTGATGCGGCCTTCGGAGTCGATCAGGACGTTGGCAGGAATCTCGCTCACGGCGTAGGCCTGGGCAATATCCCCCTCACCCGGGATGTTGATGAGGTTCGGCCAGCTGATGTTGTATTCCAGAACGTAGCGTCGCACCTCGGGAATGACCTGCTCGACTGGCTCTCCGCCGTTGGCCAGGGCGTCAAGGTTGACTCCCACGATCTGCAAGCCCTTCTTACGATATTCGTTGTAATCTTCTTTCATCCAGGCGATTTGCTCGGCGTTCGGTCGATACCAGGTGGCCCAGAAGACGAGTAAAATGGGTTTCCCCCCGAAGTCTTCCAGGCGGACCAATCGTCCGTCCACGTCGCTCGCCTGGAAGCTCGGCGCCGGGCGGCCGATCATGTCGAGCTGCTGAATGCGGTTGGTCAGGTAATCGAGAATGGCCGGTTCGTTCCCCTCCTGGGCATTTTCCTTGACGGTTGTGAATGCCTTCCGAGCAATTTCGTACGCCCCGGCCTGGACCAGACGCTGGTAGTAGGCGTCGAGCAGAGACAACCGGGCCGCGACCGGCAAGGCCACGCGAGCAAGATCGGCCTCATCGGCATCCTTCCCCGCTTCGATGGCGCGGAGCAGGCTTTCGAGCGACTTCTCGAAGTCGCCTCGATCGGCCTCGGCCATGATGTTCATGACCTCGGCCAGATAGCGCACGACGGCCGTCGGGGGCTGGGCGGCAAGAATCCGCTCTGCGACCGGCTCGGCCTCCTGGTAGAGCCCGGCTCCCAGCGCGTCTCGGAAATAGGTTTCGTAGATCGAAGTAGCCTGCTTCGGATCACTGCGCTCTGCCAGAGCGGCGAGTTGCTCCAGCCGCTCCCGTTCCAGCTCGCGGTACTTGCGATTGAACTCGGCGTTAATGGCCTCGATCGAGTCGGTCTCGGTCGGCTCCGGCTGTTGCGACCATCCCACGCAGGGAGCCAGCAAGACCAGAGTCACGGCGAGCCGTTGGGCCGGGGCGAGTCGAGAGTGATTCATGGCGGGGTCGGGGCTCCTTTGCGGCTCCTCATCGCGATTCGATCCGCGCCGATCGCGCGATCAAATTGTTCCCGGACTCCAGTTCGTCCGGTTCACAAATCGCATCAGAATCGATCATGCCAGGAAGTGACACAGATGCCTAGGGCCGAGCCGGGCGTCCTCGCCGGGCCGCTGTCCCCGTGGAAAGCGTCCGCGCGCCCTTCACGACAGGTCGAACGATCGACTAAGATGTCATAGCTCAACCGAGCGTCCGAGGGGCGGAAGGAGCCCCCCGATCGGTCAGACTCCCGCCGACCGACCGACGAACCCACCCCCGACCCCCGACCTGACAGCCCGGCCGACCATGACGCGACGCACCCGAGGACGAGAAATCGCGCTTCAGGTCCTCTATCAACTTGACCACAACCCCGATCTGCCCCCTGAGGTGATCCAGGAGTTTGTGGAACGCCGCCTCCACGACCCTGCCCTCAGGTCGTATGCCGACGCCCTGATCGAAGGCGTCCGGTCCCGCCAGGCTCACCTCGATGAGTTAATCGGCCGGGTCGCTGAAAACTGGTCGGTCGAACGGATGGCGGCCATTGACCGCAACGTCCTTCGACTCGGGGCGTTCGAAATGCTCTACCGCACCGAGGTTCCAGTCAAGGTTGTGATCAACGAAGCGCTCGAACTGGCCAAACGCTACAGCACCTCGCAGTCGAGCCGGTTTGTCAATGGCATCCTCGACCGGCTTCAGCCCGCCGCGACCGAGGCCCGCAACGAGACCTCGCCGGCCGAGGAGCGCGACACTCCCTCACACGAGGAACCGGCCCACACCTCCGAGGCAACGGATTCCGAGCCGGAAACCTTATGAGCTGGCGAAGGCCCCGTCCCCGACCGACGCATCGGGCCGATCGCGGGGCCGACCTCCATGTTCACACGACCCACTCCGACGGCTCTTGTACGCCGGGAGACGTGGTCCGGGCCGCGGCAACCGTTGGCCTTTCCGCGCTGGCCATCACCGATCACGACACGCTCTCGGCCCTCGCCGTCGCTCAGCCCGAGGCCGATCGGCTCGGCATCGAGGTGGTTGCCGGGATCGAACTGAGTGCCACCGACCACGGTCGCGAGGTCCACATTCTCGGCCACTTCGTCAATCCCGACGATTCCGACCTGCTGGCCGCAGCCGATGCCTTGCGACGCAATCGCCAAAGCCGCTTCGAACAGATGATCGCTCGGCTGACCGAGTGTGGTCTGCGGGTCGATCCCGAGTCGCTCCGCCGTTCGTATCCTCGGGCGGCCCTCGGTCGAAAACATCTGGCGGATTACCTCGTCAGGACTGGTCAGGTCGCCACCCATCGCCAGGTCTTCGCTCGATATCTCGGAGACGACGGCCCGGCCACCGTGCCCAAGCAGGGTCCAACCGTGTCCGAGGCCATCACCCTGATCCGAAAGGCCGGCGGCGTTGCGGGCTTACCGCACCCACCTTATGATCTGTCGATGGAGCGATTGGCCTCGTATCGGGACGCCGGCCTTGGCGCTCTGGAGGTTGATGGCCCCGGGGTCGACAACCGACGCTCGCGTCGCTGGCGGGAGATCGCCAACCGCTTCGACCTCGTTCCGATCGCCGGCTCCGACTTTCATGCTCCCGACCGGGCCGGCCGCTGGGTCGGGGCTATCGCAACCCCTGCGGATGACCTGAACCGGCTTCGTCAGCGGGCGGGGCACTCGTAATCTCGTGCCAACGCTCGTCCCAGACGTTCGGAGACGCTCCACCATGCCAACCGACCCGATCCTCGATCGTATCCGAGTCGTTCAGGGTGACATCACCTCGCTCACTGTCGACGCCATCGTCAATGCCGCCAAGGAGAGTTTGCTCGGCGGTGGCGGGGTCGACGGGGCGATCCATCGCGCCGCCGGACCTGAGCTGCTGGCCGAATGCCGAACCATTGGCGGCTGCCCAACCGGACAGGCTCGGATGACGCAGGGCTATCAACTCCCGGCCGCTCATGTCATCCACACCGTCGGCCCGGTCTATCAGGGGGGGGATCAGGGAGAAGCCGCCCTGCTCCGCTCCTGCTATGTCGAGTCGTTGACTCTCGCGCATCAGCACGGCATCGAGTCAATCGCCTTCCCCTGCATCTCGACCGGCACCTACGGCTACCCGAAGGCCGAGGCCGCGACGATCGCCGTCGATGCCGTCCGCCTCTGGCTCCATGTGCATGACTCGCCCCGGGAGATCACCTTCTGCGTCTTCGGCAACGACGATCTCGCCCTCTATCGGGCGGAACTGGGCCTCGACGACAACGGCCCGGCGACTTCGGAGCCGATTCGCGTACAATAAGAGCCGGTTCGCTCTCTACGGTCGGGGATTGTGATGACGCCACGACCGGACCTTCCCCTCGACCCTCGACCGACGATCATGGCCTTCACAGATCTCCTCATTCGCTTCAAAAAAGGGCTGGCCCGCACCGCCAAGCTGTTCGACGTCCGCTCCTGGTTCGGCCGCAAGGTCGATCAGGACTTCCTCGACGAGCTGGAAGCCAAGCTCATCCGGGCCGATGTCGGGGTCAAGGCGACCGAGATCCTCATCGATCGCGTCCGCGAGGCCTTCGCCGACAAGACGGCCGACGAGGATCTGCTCACCTTCCTCAAGGCCGAGATGAAGACCTTACTCCAAGATCCCAAGGCCGGCGAGCTGAGCCGGGCCGCCACCAACCCGACGGTCATCCTTGTCGCCGGGGTCAATGGCTCGGGCAAGACCACCTCGATCGCCAAGCTCTCGCAGTTCTTGAAGGACCAGGGGCATTCGATCGTCCTGGCCGCCTGCGACACCTTCCGCGCTGCCGCGGCCGACCAGCTCGCCATCTGGGCCGATCGCGCCGGGGCCGAGCTGGTCCGCGGCAATCAGGGGGCCGATCCCGCCAGCGTCGCCCACGACGCCTGTGACCGTGCCCTGGCCCGCAAGACCGACTTCCTCATCGTCGACACCGCCGGCCGCCTGCACACCCAGACCCACCTGATGCGAGAACTGGAGAAGGTCCGCGGCATCATCGCCCGCAAGATCTCCGGCGCCCCTCACGAGGCCCTGCTCGTGCTCGACGCCACCAACGGCCAGAACGCCCTGCAACAGGCCAAGATGTTCTCTCAGTCGATCGCTTGCACCGGCGTGATCCTCACGAAGCTCGACGGCACCGCCAAGGGGGGCATCGTCGTTGCCGTCCGCCAGCAGACCGGCCTGCCCGTCAAGTTCGTGGGCGTCGGCGAGGGGATCGACGACTTGCAGCCGTTCGACCCGGATGCCTTTGTCGAGTCCCTCTTTTCCTGATCTCCCGGCCCCGGATTGCCGTGATCGGCAGCTTGCCGATTGCTGGCCGGCCCCCGTGTCCGATAGAATCCGGGTAAGAGTTTAACGAATCGTCAACATCCTCGTCCCTCTTGGCCCGGAGCGATCGAGACGCATGGAACCGACCACGTCCAGCCCCTTGAATTTCCTTCAGGACTGGTTCCTGGCCGATCCGCTTCGAGGCCTGGCCGCCCTGGCCTGCGTGATCGCCCTGGCAACCACGCCCATCGCCTTTGCGGTTCTCGGCCGGACCGAGTACCTCCACACCCGGAGGGGCCGGGTCTACCGCAAGCCCGAATGGTGGTCGGTCGTCTGTGGCATGGCCCTGGTGATGGGCGTTCCCGGCATCATTCTTGTCTTGCTGGTTAAGAGCCAGTACTTCGACGAAGACCGCTACGCCTTCGACCCGAACCGCTCATGGTCGGTCGCCGAGCAAGGACGCCAGTTCCGCAACGCTGAGCAACTGGCCGCCGCCGCCGAGCAGGAATACGAACGGCTCCAGAACGAGCGTCGGCTCATCAGCGACGGGATCAAGGCACTCGACCAGGCGATGATCACTCTCCGGTCGGCCGCCGCCGTCGCCCCCCCGACCGCCGAGGCCATGCCCGAGGTCCTGGAGCGGCTGGCGATCATCCGGAAAGCCGTCGGGGTCGACGCCCCCCAGCAGTTGCTCGACGAGACCGCCCCGCCCATCGAGATCGCCCGCTCGGGCACCCCGAATTTCCCCTATCCCTTCATGATGCCTCCGGGAGCAGACTGGAATGCCATGACCTCCGGAGCCCCTGCCGCTGCCGCACCGCCCGGCCCCGGCCTGACTCCGGCCGAGCGCGAGGCCGAACTCGCCCAGGTGCCCGACGAGCAGCGGTCGCTCGCCGCCCTGCTCCCCCTGAGCAACCTGCCCGAGGGCTGGGAGATCGGCGACTCCGGCGGCCGAGCCCTCGAATCCTTCAACGCCGGCAACCTCTACGAGAAGATCGACGGCCGCGCCGAGAGCTTCGTGCAGTACGACGTGGTCGGCATGGCCTACACCTTCTATCACCCCGAAGGCAACCCCGCCAACGAGGTCCAGCTCTACATCTTCGAGATGGACAGCCCCCTGAAGGCCCTCGGAAAGTACGGCACCGAGAAGCCCGAGGAGGCCGACCCGTTGCAACTCGGCAGCGCCGGCTATGCCTCCGGGGCCAGCGTCTTCTTCCACGCCAAGTCCTATTACGTCCAGGTCGTGCCGACCTCCGAGTCCGACGAGTTCCGCGAGTTCGCCCTCGCGATCGCCCGGCGCATCTCGAACGACATCCTCCCCGGCTCGGCCCCCGAACCCGAGGCCGAGGGCGACACCGCGATCGCCTCGGCCGATCCCGAGGAGATGCCCGACGCCGAGGCCGCGTCCTCCGAAACCGAGGAGGCCGACCCCACCGCCCTGTTCGCCCTCCTTCCCGATGGCCCCGGCCGCTCCAACGAGCAATATCTCGCCCAGGATGCCTTCGGCTACGCCTTCCTCTCCGATGTCTTCATGGCCGCCTACGCCGAGGGCGATCTGACCTGGCAGGCGTTCATCCGGCCCTACGCCACTCCCGAGCGAGCCCAGGAGATCTTCGACCTCTATCGGGCCGATGCCGAATCGTTCGACGCCAAAATTACCGAGGTCGAGACCGAAGTCGCCGATGCCATGTTCATCGCCGAGAATTTCGGCCTGATCGAAATCATCTTCCGGAAGGGCAACGCCGTCGGCGGCCTGAACGATTCCACCGATCTCAACGCTGCCCAGGCCTTCATTGACGGCTTCGCCGCCTCGCTCCCCGAGACGGTCCCTCACTTCGACGAGGGCGAATGAGCCGCCCTCTTGTCGATCCTGGCAACATCGCACTCTCCGCGTATTCTCCAAACCTCCCGCCGCCTCCTTCCCCGAACCGAACCGAGGCCTTCGCCATGGGCGAGAAGCTGACCCGGACCCAGCAGAAGAACCTGGAGCGGCTTGGAGGGGTTAACCCCGCCGAAGCCCCCATTCCTCGACGGCAGTTCCTGACCCAGGTCGGCGTCGGCGCCGCCGCCGTGGGCGCGGCCGCTGGGGTGGGCGTGGCAATCACCGACCCCTGGGGCATGAAGGGGGTCGAACCACCTCCCCCAGTGCGGTTGAAGGACTACTCAGTCGCGCTCGCTCCCAGTCGGCCGAGCCTCGTCGTCGTCCGCGCGACCCCTCCCGACCGCTCGGCCTTCGACTCGCCCGACGCCGAATACGCCGCCCGAGAGGAACAGGCCCTTACCATGGTCCGCTCGGCCATGCAGGAGATGGGCGGCGTCGAGCAGTTCATCCAGAAGGGGGACGTGGTCGTCATCAAGCCGAACGTCGCCTTCGACAAGAACCCGGACCTCGGCGCCACCAGCCAGCCCGATACCGTCTCGGCCGTCGTCAAGCTCTGCTTCGCGGCCGGTGCCCGCAAGGTGATCGTCTGCGACAACCCGATCAACAACCCCGAGAGCTGTTTCTTCAAGACCCGCGTTGGTGACGCCGCCCAGCGCGCCGGGGCCACCTTGATGCTGCCGAAGTCCAGCTACTTCGAGCCCCTCTACGTCGGCGGCGAGACGATCAAGGACACCTGGAGCATGTTCTACGCCCCCTTCAAGGAGGCGACGAAGGTCATCGGCATCAGCCCGGTCAAGGACCACAACCTCTGCAAGGCGACCATCTGCCTGAAGAACTGGTACGGCCTGCTCGGCAACCCTCGCAACCAGTTCCACCAGGACATTCACGGCATCATCTCCGACTTCGCCAAGATGATGAAGCCGACCCTCGTGATCGCCGACGGCCGCAAGCTCCTCATGCGCAACGGCCCGACCGGCGGCAGCCTCAACGACGTGAAGCAGTCCGACGCCATCGTCGTCGGCACCGATCACGTGGCCGTCGACAGCTGGTGCGTCTCCAAGCTCCTCGAGAAGCAAAGGCACGAGATCCTCTACCTCGACAAGGCCATCGACCGCGGCCTCGCCTCCGACTGGCGGCCCCAGTGGACCCGCGAGATTACGGTGACCTGAGCTCAAGAAGCGCCCAGGGTCCTCTCATCGCCCGATCCGTGTTGAATCACGCTCGATTTCTTACTTACGATTCGCGAGTTATCCCCCGGGTCACGACGGCCCCTGTTCGGAGGAACCGATGGTCAAGATCCGTCGCGCCTACGAGGCGCTCGCCCTCGGACTCTTCCTGTTCTTCTTGTTGATCACGGACCTGCGCTTTCTCAAGGGGTGGCCGGTCTCGTGGTTCCTGGAAGCGTCTCCGCTGGTGGCAGTGGCCACGGCCCTGACGACGCACACAATCTACCGGAACCTGTTCTGGGGCCTCGTGATCCTCGGCATCACGATGATGCTCGGCCGGGTCTGGTGCAACTGGATGTGTCCGTTCGGCATCCTGCACCACCTGTTCGGCAACATCGGCAATCGTCGCAACACGAAGCAGATGATCGAGGTCAACCGCTACCGACGAATCTATGCCATCAAGTACTACATCCTGGCGGCGATGATCGCCATGGCCGCCCTCTGGATCGTCCCCGCCCTCTACAACGCTCCCGGCAAGATCGCCGAGGCGTACGATGAGGCCGCCCTCGCCCGCGCGGCCGAGGGCGACTCGGTGACGACCTTCAGCCAGGTCTTCGGCCTCTCGTCGTGGATGATCGGCCTGGGCCTGGTCGCACTCGGCGGTTACGCGGTCCTGCGAGCCCTGGGCATCTTCGGCCCGGGCCGGCTGGCCAGGGTGCCGATCTCGGGGGCCTTGCTCGGGGTGATCGTCCTGGGCCTTGGCATCGGCATCGTCCGTGCGGGCGTCCCGGAAACGCTTTCGGCCGTGGGAGATGGCCTCGGTCGATCGGTCGAGGCCTCGCGCCGGGGCAATTCGACGCTCCAGATCGGCCTGCTCGACCCGATCGCCCTGACCGTCCGATCCATGACGACCAGTGTCCTCCCCTCGGTCGACAAGGCGACCGAAGGGGTCTACACCGAGACCCGCGAATACTGGTTCGCCTGGGTCGTCGGCCTGATCTTCCTCGGCTTCCTCGTTGCCAACTGGTTCATCCCGCGCTTCTTCTGCCGGGCGGTCTGTCCGCTCGGGGCCTTGCTCGGCGTCTTCAGTCGGTTCTCGCTCTGGCGGATCGACCGCGACCCGGTCCGCTGTACCGACTGCGACCTCTGCCTCAAGAGTTGCGAAGGGGCCTCCGACCCCCACACCGACCTGCGCAAGTCCGAATGCTTCGTCTGCTTCAACTGCATCGAGGACTGCCCGCACGACGCGCTCCAGTTCCGCTTCCTCCCGCGCAAGGCGAGCGAAGTCACCGGCCCGGCCCTCAATCGCCGATCCTTGATGCTCGCCGGGGTTTTCGGCGTCCTCTTCTTCCCGATGGCCCGGCTCTCCGGCGGCGTGAAGAAGAACTTCGACCGCCGCGTGATCCGCCCCCCCGGCTCCGTCGCCGAGGACGAATTCCTCCGCCGTTGCATCAAGTGCGACCAGTGCATCCGGGTCTGCCCGACCAACGTCCTGCAACCGGCCCTGTTCGAGGCGGGGATCGAGGGGCTCTGGACCCCGATCATGATCTCCAAGATGGGCTGGTGCGAGCTGAACTGCACCCTCTGTAGCCAGGTCTGCCCGACCGGCGCCATCCGCGAGCTCTCGATCGCCGAGAAGCTCGGCGTCGGCCCGTTCGAGGCCCAGGGGCCGATCAAGACCGGCACCGCCTTCTACAACCGCGGCCGCTGCCTCCCCTGGGCGATGGACGTCGAGTGCGTCGTCTGCGAGGAAGTCTGCCCGACCAGCCCGAAGGCCATCTTCACCCGCAACGTCGAGGTCACCGACCGCTGGGGCGGCACCCTCGAACTGAAGCGTCCCTTCATCGACCCCGAGAAGTGCATCGGCTGCGGCATCTGCGAGCACGAGTGCCCCGTCAAGGACGATCCCGCCGTCTACGTCACCGCCATCGGCGAGACGCGCGACAAGGAACGCTCCCTGCTCCTCTCGCTCGTCGAAGACCCCAGCCTCGCCGATCAGCTCATGGCCTGAGCCGGACCTGTCCCGCCGATCACCACCCGCTCGCCGGCGGTTTCGACCCCGGCTTGGTGAACCGCCCTGTCAGTATACATGTATTGCAACTGTCAGTGACTCCCGTCATGGTTTTCATCCATTGGTTGGCCCGGACAACGTGTTGTCCGGGTCGCGCAGCGACGAGAGGCTTGTGGTTCGAGCGGGCAAATCGTAGGCTCATCGCATGGCCTCCAGGCGTATCTACGACCGCGACAGGCATGCCCACTTCGTGACCTTCTCGTGCTATCGACGCCGTCGGTTTCTCGACCACGACCGGCCCAAGCGGATCGTCCTCGGGGTCCTCGCCTCGCAACTGTCATTGCAGCACGGCCGCTGTGTCGGCTTCGTCGTCATGCCCGACCACGTGCACGCGATCCTCTGGTTCCCGCAGGACGACCAGCTTTCCCACTTCATGAAGCAGTGGAAGCAACGCAGTTCCGTACAGATCAAGCGATTCCTGCGCGAAGGGGCGATGGCATATGCCCGGACCTTCGACCTGTCGGAGCCGATCTGGCAACCCCGCTACTACGACTTCAACCTCTACTCGGAGCACAAGTTCGAGGAGAAGCTCGCCTACATGCACCAGAACCCGGCACGGGCCGGCTTGGTCGCCCGCCCGTGCGATTGGCCCTGGAGTTCGGCGCGATACTATGAGCAAGGGCGGGGCGTCGGCGTGCCTGTCGGATGGCTCGACTGACGCCTCTTGCGGCTTCGCCGCCCGGACAACGGAGTTGTCCGGGCCACCCCGCGGGGCCTCTGTCCCGCACGTTCGCAGGCCGTTCCGCGGCCTGTGCGGGCGATCCCCGAAATGACAGGGCCCTCGGCCCGGATCGGGGCAGCCTGCGGGTGGGTGGCCCGGACAACGTGTTGTCCGGGTCGCGCAGCGACAAGAGGGGCCGGGGACCGCCCGGTCGACCCGGCTCAAGCGAGACGCTCTCGATAGCCTCTTGCGGCTTCGCCGCCCGGACAACACGTTGTCCGGGCCACCCTACGGCGTTGAGCCGGGGCGCGTACGCCGCTACGATGACGATGACTCCGGCAATCGGGCACGGCCCTGCCCCGGCATGTCCTACGTCCGCACACTTCCTCTGACGGGAGGTTCAGATGTTAACGGTCCGGCACCGGTTGCGCGTCGCGGCCTTCTTTGTCACCCTCGTCTTACCACTTCAATCGGCACAAGCAGTCGGCCACGATGGCCCCGATCTGGATGCGATCCGAGCGGCCATTGAGCGGGCGTGGTCCTCGGTCCAGACCCTCCATTTTCGATCCGAGGAGCTGTGCTGGGACTCGGCGGGACAATTCTCGCTCCATAAGACGATCGACTACACATTGGGAGTCGGCGATCAACGAATCTTCAAAGAGGATTCGCTTCAGGTAAGCCGGGGTTCAAACTCTCATCGCATCCAGATCGAGGACGGAACCACCTACTATGGCATCGCTTTGAAAACTCAGGATCCGAGGAGCATCTCCCAGGTCAAGATCGAAGACCAGGAGAGCACGAGAGGAAACCACCCCGGATTTCCGGGTTGCGCTGCCCTGTGGCTCTGGACTCCGGGGGGCCGCCCGCTGCACGAATACTTGCATTCCGGAGGACGCCTGGAGGTCGTGCGGACGCCGGATGGGAGCGAACAGATCATCCTCATCGCGGAAGGGAAGTTCGGCCAGCCAATTCGTTGCGAGCTCGATCCCGAACACGACTATCTCCCCCGTCGGATCAATTATGCCGACATCGAGTGGCAGGCTACGGCGTTCCGATGCGATGGGGGCCGTTGGTTCCCGGCTCGCGGGAAGATGATCGACTTTCGAGCGGGCAAAGACCGACTCGTCGCCGAAATCAACTTCGTCGTGACCGAGCTCCAGATCAACCAGCCGATCGCCGAGGACATCTTCGATCTGCCGGAGTTGCCCGACGACGTTTTGATCAAGGACGAACGTGGGCGGAAGCCCTGACGGATACTGGGGGAGAATTGCTCCCAGGGCCAGGCACCGACGAAACGGGCTTTGTGCCCGACGTGGTCGGTCGTGGCCAGCATGATGATGCTCGGTCCGCTGTCCCGCACGTTCGAAGGCCGTTCTGCGGCCAGAACGGGCGATCCCAGAAATGTCAGTCAGGACCCTCGGCCCGGATCGGGGCAGACGGCCGGGGTCCTCGGGACGCTGAGGCATCCGTGCGTTGCGAATCCTCATGGCTCGGGCAAATGTCCCGGGTGCTCGGCCTGATCGATGAGGTCCAGGAGCCAGGTCGCTCCCTCGACCCGAGCCCCAAGGGCCTCGACCCTCCTCCGGAGTTCCCGGTCGGAGGTGACCACCGTGACATCCTCAGGTCGGGCGGAGACCAGCGCGACAATCTGATCGTCGGCCGCGTTGGGCGCCGAATGCCCCGTGTAACGCACCAGGACGCCGTCGTACTCCCCTGCCGGCATTTCCCGGACGGGACGGCCGTCGATGACGACCTCGATCCGTTCGGGACGCGCGGCCGCCAGACGTTGCAAGCGACCCACAAGACGGCACTTCGCGGCATTCGGATCGCGCCACCACCCGTCCGGCCGCGTGCCGATGACATTCATGGCATCGACGATCAGGAGCGGGGTCCTCGATGTCATCGCGTCTCGCCCCTGGTCGAGATCCGTGGGGTGGTCGGTGTCACTCACCTTCGATGCAAGTTCGATTCCCGCATCACGCAAAAACCCGGGCCCCGGCCCTGGCCCCGGAGTTCCCCATGCTGCCGTGGGAAGAACTGTCCGGGAGCAGGGCCGAGGCCCGGGATTCCGACGGCCGATCGCTCAGTCGGCGTTGAGCACTGTCATCCAGAACGACGGCTCGGCCCGTCGGGCGCCCGGAGCCTGATCGGGCCCGCTGGCGGGGGCGACGGCCTCGACCTGCCCGACTTCCGGGGTCGGTAGAGGAAGATCGGCCCATCGATCGAGAATCGCGTTCAACTCGCCTCGATCGAGCCAGACCCCCTGGCACGACGGGCAGGTGTCGATTTCGATGTCGACCCGATGGTCGGTAATCAGCAGCATGTCGCAATTCGGGCACCTCATGACGTGTGTCCTCCTGAGAAATGACCCAACACCATGCACATGTTGTGCAACGTCACCGTTCTCAATGTGGCCGAGATGAAACCAGGTGATTTCCCGGATCGAGCATCGGCCGAGACGCCATGCCCTGCGCATGCTCGGACGATCGAGACTCCCGGATGATCGTGTCCAGTTCGCCTCGATCGAGCCAGACTCCCCAGCATTTCGGGCAGAAGTCGATGGCCACCGGGCCGCGATTGGCCGGCATCAACCGAGTGTTGCAGCTGGGACATTTCATCGGCAAACCCTCCTGAGCAAGACGTGTGATCGGCGGAACCGCCGGTCAACCTCGCAGAAGACGATGCAAACGGTTCCGCTCGTGAGAGATCCACTCGTGAAATTGCCAAGAGCACGGGCCACACCTCCCGTTCGCTCCCCCCCGGTGCGATTCGGGCGGCGTGGCACCGCGCTCTCGACAAGGAGGATTATTGGCAAAAAAATCCAATTCGACTATAAGAAAGCAGGAATCGCTCTCTTCGAATTTTTCGAACGATTGCCGAGCACATCATGCAGCCCCAGATCAACTACAACCACCTCTATTACTTTTGGGTCGTGGCTCGTACGGGGAGCATCGCCGCGGCCTGCGACGAGTTGATGCTCGCCCCGCCGACGATTAGCACCCAGCTGAAGACTCTGGAGACGAACCTGGGGAACCGCCTTTTCGAGCGCCAGGGACGGGGGATGGTTCTGACCCAGACGGGCCGCCTGGTCTTTCGCCATGCCGATGAGATGTTCCGGACGGCGTCGGACTTGATGGAGACGCTCCGCGGTCGTCCGCCCGGCCGGCCCATGCGGCTCACCCTCGGAATTGCCGATGCGATGCCGAAAACCGTTGCCTATCGCCTTGTCCGCCCGGTCATGACCGGTCCAGAGTCGGTCAGCCTTGTGTGTCATGAGGGCAAGCCTGCGCAGTTACTTGCCGAGCTGGCGCTGCATGAACTGGACGCAGTCCTGACCGATTCCCCCCTGGTGCCCGAGGTCCGGGTCAAGGCGTTTACCCACCTGCTTGGCGAATGCGGGGTGAGCCTGCTCGGCGCCCCGAACCTGGCTGAACGCTACCGCCCGGGATTCCCCGACTCGCTCCATCGCGCGCCGCTCCTCTTGCCGACCGTGACCTCCGCCTTGCGACGGATGCTCGACACCTGGTTCCAGACGCGGGGGCTCCGGCCCGAGATCCGGGGGGAGATCGCCGATAGTGCCCTGATCAAGGTCTTCGGTCAGTCGGGAGAGGGGCTCTTCTTCGTCCCCTCGGTCGTCGAGGCCGAGGTCTGCGAGCAGTACACCGTCGAGCGAATCGGCCGCATCGACGAGGTCCGCGAGCGTTTCTTCGCCGTGACGATCGAGCGGACCATCCACCATCCGGCCGTGATTGCCCTCTGCGACGCGGCGCGCCGGACGTTCGGAGAGGGACAGACGCCCGGCCCGGAATCCCGGTCGTGAGGCCCGGCAGGGACGCCGAAGTGGCGTTCGCCCGGGGGTGGCGTGTCATGGGGAAATCGACCCGGCGATGCGCCAGCCGCGGCCCCCTGACATCGAGCGATTTCCGCGAGGATCATCCGGGGCCGCCGGCCCCTGCATCGGCCCGGCCCCCGAGGCCGAGACCGATCACGACGGGGATCAGACCGTCCCTCCGAGCCATTGGATCTGCTCCCGCAAGGCCCTGATCTGCCCCTCTCTGTCGCGAATGCTGTCGATCTCTCCGTCCAGGAGCGTCGGCTTCTTGTCGGCCCAGGCCTTGAACGCCGAGGCGAGCTGGTCCACGGTCGCGGTGCCCTTCTGATAGTCGTCGAGCCTGGCGTCAAGCGCCTTGAGCTTGCTGCTTCGCCACTTGTTGCCGAGAAATCCCGGCACGGTGGTGTCCCGGACGAAATCCCGACCGCTCGGGACCGTCGTCAGGCCGTCCCGGTGGGCTTTCCGCTTGAGGGAGTTGTCCCCGCAACTGTAGCAGCAGGATGCCGGATCGATGACGGACGTATTGCTCGTCGACTCGCCCCGCTGCCGCTTGACGCCGACGCCCCACAGGTCGACGACGAAGCAACCGCGCGGGAAGCGCCCGGGATACTGAATGGGCACGTTGTTCGGGCAGCCCACCAGCAGGAACCAGTGCCCGTTGGACTTGCCCTCGGCCTGCTCGATGACCGTGAGCGCCCCGCGGCAATGGTTGCTGCGGAGCAGGTAAAAGGCCAGGGCGGTGCAGGGGTCGCAGCGGATCCCCATGGACCCCACATTCTGGAATCGCTGGTGGACCCGGCGGCCGTACTCGAACCACCAGGCCTCGCTGCCGGTGTTCAGGCCAAGCCCCTCGAGGAGCACGGCCGTGTCGCTCATAGAGCCCTTCATCATCGGGTCGTTGCCCGGCAGGGCGCCATCATCGACGATGACCGGCCGGAGCTCATCCCTCATGGCCCCGGTCGTCGGGTTGTAGTTCTTCTTGGTCACGGTCCTGAAAAGATAGGGGTCGATCAGATTCCGGACGAGGTTGATGTCGAATAATCGCAATTCTGCCCCCGTTGCCATGGATCGTGTTCGAAAGAAGTCATTCGACGCGCGGTCCAGGGTCGCCGGTCGGTCTCGAGAGAACCGAATCGAAGGACCATCAAGAGGCGAGGACCATATCTGAATGTACTTGGCGAAGAGATCTCTCGCGAGGATGCCGTTGATGGATTCTTCGCAAACACGATCCGAAGGGACGCCCCCCAACCTGTCGGCGATCGCCCGAGGCTGCGTCCGACGAGGGCTCTAGAGACTCAGCAAGAGGGGGCGGATCCGACGGGGAGGCCAGATCCGCCCTCAACCGATGACGGCTCAACCGATGATGGTCAGGGCCGACTTCTGTTGCTTCTGCTCCTGCTTCTTCAGATACGACTCCAGGGGAGGCGTGTCTTCCTCAAAGCGCATGACCTCTTCCCAGAGGGCCTCGACCATCTCGGCTTCCTTGACGTGTCGGATCGGCACGCCTCGCTTGAAGATGATCCCCTTGCCGCTGCCGGCGGCGATGCCGATGTCGGCCTCCTTGGCCTCGCCGAAGCCGTTGACCAGGCAGCCGAGGATGCTGATCCGCAGCGGGTGCTTCAGCCCTTTCATCCGCTCCTCGACCTCGGCGACGATACGTTCCAGGTCGATGTCGAGCCGCCCGCAGGTCGGGCAGGCGACGACCTCCGGTTCGTTGATCCGGCGGCTGGTCGCCCGCAGGATGTCAAACCCGGCCTTCACTTCGGGCACCGGGTCGCCGAGCAGGCTCACCCGGATCGTGTCGCCGATCCCCCGGAGCAAGATCGCGCCGATGCCGGCCGCGCTCTTGAGCGTGCCGTACTCTCGGGAACCGGCCTCGGTGATCCCCAGGTGGGTCGGGTAATCACTCTTTTCGGCGAACAGGCTGTAGCACTCGACGGCGGTGGGGACGTGGCTGGCCTTGAGGCTGATGATCATCTGGTGATAGCCGAGCGACTCGGCAATCTCGATGTGTCGCAGGGCGCTCTCGACCATCGCCTCGGGGCAGGGGAAGCCGTACTTCTCGATCAGGTCTTCTTCGAGGCTGCCGCTGTTGACCCCGATCCGCATGGGGACCCCTTTGTCCTTGGCCTTGCGGACGACCTCCTTGAAGCGCTCGATGCCGCCAATGTTGCCGGGGTTGATCCGGATCTTATCGACGGCGCGGCGGCCCGAAGGGGTCTTGGCCTCAAGGCAGGCCAGGGCCATCCGGTAGTCGTAGTGAATGTCGGCGATCAGGGGGATGTTGATGTGGTCTCGGATCGCCTGGCAGGCTTGCACGTCCCCTTTCTTGGGCACGGTCACGCGGATGATCTCGCAGCCGGCCTCCTCCAGGCGCTTGATCTGTTCCAGAGTGGCGGCGGCATCGGCCGTGTCGGTCGTGGTCATCGACTGCACCCAGATCGGGTTGTCGCCGCCGACAACGTGGTCGTCGATCCCCACCTCGCGGGTCTTGTGCCGCTGGACCGTGGTCGAGTAGGCCATCGCTGGATTGCGTCCGTATCGTTCGGGGTGATCGAGCTTTGCGCATTGTTCACGCAAAGGCGTGGTGATTCCATGCTTATCCTAGTCAAGCGCGGCCGGTGCTTCAAGGTCACGCGATCCCGGACCGGGCTTCAAGAACGATCGACGCCGGGGGATTGTTCCCTGAGCTCGCCGAGACGATCATCAACGCATCATGCCTCGGTGTGCTGGCCGAGGTCTCGCTCCTGGTTCCTGCACCCGCGTGAGGGCCGCCGCCCGGTGATTCCCTTCCGTGTCAAACGTCTGTTGCTCCCGATCTGGAACGGCGGCCATCACCTGGCCTGGCGACTCGGCGAATATGCCGGGGCGATCCGCCATCGCCGGTTCGATCGCTGTACCGTCTGCGGGCGATGGGGGCCAAAACTCTACCGACGCTGGGTCATCCGCCCTGAACTGGAACGGCGATCGGGCGTCGCTCCCTCTGCGGTCGAGGCCTGGGCACGCAAGGAGTCGTGCGATTGCCCCTTCTGCGGCGCGAAGCTTCGCGCCCGTCGCATGGCCGAGGTTCTCCTCTCCCTCTACCCCCTCGGCGACCCTCCCGCACCGGCCCCTTCCCTCCGAGACTGGGTTGCTTCTCCCGAAGCCAGAGCCCTCCGCGTGGCCGAGGTCAACGAGATCGAGGGATTGCACACGTTCCTCCTCCTGCTCCCCCGCCTGTCGTACAGCGAGTTCCGCGACGATGTCGCCCCCGGCGCCGTGGTCGGCGGCGTTCGCTCCGAGCACCTCGAGCGATTGACCTACCCCGACGCCTCGTTCGATCTGATCCTCTCCTCCGAAACCCTCGAACACGTTCCCGACCTGACCGCCGCCCTGAGCGAGATCCACCGCGTCCTTCGCCCCGGAGGCTGCCACATCTTTACAGTGCCACTGTTGCCCGGAGTTCCCCAAACGTTCCCCCGCGCCGTTCGCCTCGCGGATGGCTCAATTGAGCACCTCGCCACGCTGGTCTCCCATCCCGGAGGCGATTGGGGCTACCCCGTCTTCACCGAGTTC
This sequence comes from Tautonia marina, assembly GCF_009177065.1. Classification (NCBI taxonomy): domain Bacteria; kingdom Pseudomonadati; phylum Planctomycetota; class Planctomycetia; order Isosphaerales; family Isosphaeraceae; genus Tautonia; species Tautonia marina. The sequence goes on along the minus strand of NZ_WEZF01000022.1, from coordinate 85,683 downwards.
GGCGCCGATCTGCCCGAGATCCTCCGACGCTCTGGGTTCGAGGTCGATCTCTGGTTCGGTCCCGTTCGGGATGACGACGTCTGCCAGGTCTTCTCCTGTCGGAAGCCGACGGAACCGTGCTCGCCGCAATGATCGTCCCTCTATCCCTTTATTCGGAGGACCTGCTCTCATGTCCCCCCTGCCCTCCCTCGATCAGTTCCAGGGGTGCCTGATCGGACAGGCTGTTGGCGACGGACTGGGAGCGCCTTATGAAGGAATCCCTCCCGAGTTCATTGCTGAGGTCGGCCCTGCCGAGGCGATCGTCACCGATCCCCCTCATGAGACCCTTCGCTACACCGACGACACCCAGATGGCCCTTGGTGTGGCCGAGGCCCTTGTTGCGCACGGGACACTTCACGAAGATTTGCTCATGGCGACGTTCGCCGGTCATTACGATGTGAACCGTCGCTATGGCTTCGGTGCCCGCCGTCTCTTGCAGGCCCACCTCGACGGCGACGACTGGCGATCGATCGCCGATCATCACTTTCCCGGCGGATCATTCGGTAACGGAGCCGCCATGCGGGCCGCTCCGGTCGGCCTCTTCTTCTGCGACGATCTCGACACCGTGGCCAATCAGGCGGCGGCCTCGGCCCATCCAACCCACCGGCACCCGCTGGGAATCGACGGCGCCCGACTCATCGCCCTGGCCACCGCGATGGCCGCGACGATGCAACCGTTTGATCGCTTCGTTTTCTACCACGAACTGGCCCGGCACGCGCAGACCGTCGAATTCCAAGACCAACTGAACCGGGCCGCGGCCATCGATCCCGACGATCCCGCTCCGCCTCCGTTCGGCAACGGCATCGAGGCGCACTGCTCGGTCGTCTCGTCCATTGCGATCTTCGCCGCCGCTCCCGACGACTTCCCGAGGGCCCTCGCCCGAGCCCTCGCGCTCGGCGGCGATGTCGATACCCTGGCCTCGATGGCTTGCGCCCTCTGCGGTGCCCGAGTCGGACTCGACCGCATCCCGATGCACCTGGTCGCCCTGCTCGAAAACCGGCGCGAAGGGCGCGATTTCCTCCTCACGCTGGCCGGACGGTTGCACTCCGCGTCTCAATCGCGGCGTCGTCCGTGATCGGATCCGACGGCGTACCGACGGTCCAAACAAACAACGGAAACGGCAAAACACCGTTTCCGCTGTGTTTCGAGACTCCGGCTGTCCGCTGGGGAGAGAAAGGGAACGACCTGAGCGATCACTCCGGTTGCTCGCCCCCGTCCTCCGACACGGCGTTCGTCGTCTCCTCGGCAGTGGCGGATGCATCCTCTGCTGAGGTGTTTTCGGCGGATGCATCGTCGTCGGAGGACTCCTCCTCGGAAGGTTCCGGAGGAGGCAGTAAGGCGGGCAGGTCAAAATCGAACACGCCACCTGCTTCGGAGACGGTGACTCGGGTAGTCGCCTTCCCGAAGTCGCTCCATTCCGGGACGACGAGTTCCTTCGCCGCGAACATGCCGTAGGGCTTGGCCAGGCCAGAGCGCGGTGCCTGGCCATAGATCGTGCCATCCGGCCCGACGAGGTAGCTCACCGTCACCGAGTACTCGGCTGCCGCGGCGCCGGGGCGACCGAGATGAGTCAGGATGTACGTCCCGTCCTCGTCGGTTTCCCCGATGGCCAGCGTCCCCTTCTCGTCAACCTGAAGGAACGTGACCACCGCTTCCGCGAGCGGCTGACCCTCGACCGTGACCTTGCCGGTGACCGGAACCAGATCCGGTTCCTGCGGAAGTCCTCCGGAACCGTCTCCGCAGCCGGCCATCATCATGATGCCACTGCCGAATACCAGGGTGCAATACCATCGGAATCGCATCGAGGGGATGCTCCTTGTCAATCAAAACATCCAGTGAAAGTCGCGCAAAAAATGGTCAGTGACTCCTCGACCTAGAGCTTTCTTATTGTGAAGCGTGTGCTGAAATCACGTACGCAACCGAATCACCCGATCCCTTGAGTCGTGACGATCACGAACAGGCTTGATCAGCACCTCCTCACGATCGGTCGAGGCACCTCGAAGTCAGGGTTACTTGGTTCCCTTCGACTTGAAATCCAGGAGAAAGTCCGTCGCTCCTTCTTCGGGAACTTCGACCTCGCGGTCGAAACTCTGAGGAGGGATCGTCTCCTTCGTCATGCCCATCAGCTGTTTCTCGACCGAGGCCTTGGCAAACACATCGGGAACTTCTCGGCCATCGGGCGGTTCGATCTCCTCGGTCTTGCTCACCAGCACTCGGTAGGTTCCCGGCGCCAGGCCGCTGCGGCCCTTGAAGGTCATCTGAAAGTTCCCATTGGCGCCACTCACCTCAGTTCCGGAGGTGGCCACTGTGTTTTCTTCAATCGGGATGAACGAAAGAGTCGCTCCCTCCAACGGTTCACCGTCGAGGGTCACGACTCCGGCCACCGGCACCAGCTTCGGCCCGCCACCACACCCTGCGATGATCAGGGCAGTCATGACCGACGTGGTGACGCTACAACGAATCGCAAGCATGCGTAGAGCCATGGTGTCTTCCTGAAATTCTGATGAATCACTTCGGAGGTTCTCCGTCCGCGGCACGAGGGAGGTGAACGGCGCGCGACGGGGGGCTCCGTGCTCTTCCGACCGCGAGCCTCAGGCTGAGGGAACCGTCGGGAGTCTTGGCCGCGATTGAGGGGAAGGAGTCTCTTCAGAAGACCGAGTCTCATGAACGATGGGGGACGGCCCCCTCGGCAGTCCTCCGATGGGGGACGACCGAGGGCGGCCATCCCCCATCGGACAGGTTCCGAGGCGAGTGACCTCACAACCCCCAACCCTAATCTGTTCGAAGGGTCGGGGGTCGTCGGAAGTCATGCGACAAGGTCCAGATAGTGTGATCCTGAACGCTCAAGGAAATCAATAGGCGTCGGCACTGATCACCTCTCCACCTCGGATCGTTTGCAACGAGTGCCAGGTGAAGGGATTGATCGTGTCCTTGACGAATCGAACGCTCCCGTCACCCATGCAGACGTTCACACCACCGGGGTGTTCGCTCGACATGACCCAGGCATAGGAGCCTCGCTTGTTGCGCTCGCACGCGAGCGTGCCGTCCTGGTTGCCCCAGGGAGCGTTCGGGGTCGACTTCGGAGCCAACGCCGAGGTCGGCGGCCAGACGATCAGGTGGGTCGAGCTGTGCGTGCCGGAACCCCAGTAGGGGCCGAAGTAGAAGAAGCTGGCACACCAGTTCATGGTGTTCGAGGACTTCTCGCCGATCATCACCGTGTTGCTCAGCCCGTCCCGCACATCCTGCAATCGGGTCGAGGCGTCGTTGAAGTACATGCCCCGGTTGGTCGGCAGGTTCGGGGTGGACGGGGTGACGCAGTTGTAGTCGGTGTACTCCGCGGTGGCGGTGCCGTAATTGCTCCGGCGAGCATTCTGCATGCTGTACGGGCCAAACCCGTTGACATCGAAATTTTCGGCCGGCGGTGCCTGGTCGGAGGGGCAAACGTACGACGAAATCAGTGAACCGACCGAGGTCGTATTGACAAAGGCACTTCCAGCAATCCCGGCCGCTCCGGCCGTTTGCCAGGAACTGTTCGAAGACGCTTGAGAGAAGTTGTAAGCGTTGTACACGCTGGTCTGTTCCATGTACCCGAGAATCATGGAAAAGGCCGTCGTGTTCAGAATCGATCCTGCCGTGTTACCCGTGACGTAAGCACTTGTGCACGAGCCCGATCGAATTTTTGCAGGAGGCAAGGCCCCATTGCTCGATTCGTAGTTCATCATCGCCAGTCCAACTTGCTTCAAATTGTTCGTGCACTGGGCCCGACGGGCTGCCTCCCGTGCTGATTGGACTGCGGGAAGCAAGAGCGCGATGAGCACGCCGATAATGGCAATCACCACGAGCAATTCGATCAGCGTGAACGCACGGCGGGTTCGAGCGATGTTCGAGATCATCATGTAACCCTCAAAGGTCGTGAACCCATCGTCTTGAGCGGCCCACATGGGATGAAAAATGTGGGCATGATCAAAAACCGTTGGGCGGTGGGGAGTCCCTGCGTGGAGAGGAATTGAAGGACGGTGATTCGTTGAAGAGAGGTAGCGACAGAATGCATCTGGCCTGTGCTGATTTCAAGAACTTTTTTGAAACTTTTTGAAACTTTCGTGAACGCCCACGTGATTGGAGGCGTTGCTGGTCTGATTGGTCAACCAATGTGTGGCCAATACTGGGCCGTTTGTGAAAGTCGTAGTCGTTTGATCCGAGCGCGAGCTTCTCCCTCATTGCGGTGAGCGATGCGGTTCTCGGGAAAATAAAGTGTTGTGTGATCCGACGCGTTGGGTTGCTCATGAACCTCCCGACCTCATCCCGGGTTCTCCGAGTGGTCGGGTTCGAAGCGGAACGACCCGCCCCGAAAAGCGGACCCAGCTATAGAATCGTGCCTCACCCACGAGGTGGAAACGGAAACGGGGCCGGTGGAGGCCGCCGGTGCAGCGATCCAAAGGGTTGATCCGGCCTTGCTCAGTCGGAGGGCTCGGCTACAATCGACGGTCGCCCCGACTGGGCAAGAAAGGTGTGAGTCACGGTGCGCATTGCCTACTTCGATTGTTTTAGCGGGATCTCGGGTGATATGACCCTCGGCGCCCTCGTCGATGCGGGGGTCGACCCGCAGGCGATCCTCGGCGCCGTCCGAAAGCTCGGCCTGGAGTTCGACCTTACGTTCGAGACCGTCCGTCGCTGTGGTTTCCGAGCGACCTACGCGCGGGTTGTCGCTCCCGAGGAGCACGCTCACCGCCACCTGCCCGAGATCGAGGCGATGATCGACCGGGCCGAGCTTCCTGCCCGCCAGTCCGAGCTGGCCAAGCGCATTTTCGCCCGTCTCGGTGACGCCGAGGCCAATTCTCACGGAATTCCGGTCAACACCGTCCACTTTCACGAGGTTGGTGCGGTCGATTCGATCGTTGATATTGTCGGAGCCGCCGTCGGGCTCGACCTGCTGGGAGTCGAACGGTTCCAGGCCAGTGCCATTCCTCCCGGCCGCGGATCGGTTGTTGCGGCCCACGGGCGCATGCCCCTGCCCGCCCCCGCCACAGCCGAGCTCCTCCGAGGCGTCCCTCTCGCCGATTCGCCGGTCGAGATGGAATTGACCACGCCGACTGGCGCCGCCATTGTCTCGACCATCTGCGAACGCTTCGGCCCCCTGCCCGCCATGACTGTCGAAACGATCGGCCACGGCGCGGGGACGAAAGACCTCCCCGGTCAGGCCAACATGGTCCGTCTCTTCGTCGGCACCGTAGCCGAGTCACCCGACTCCGACCGGGTCTGGGTCCTGGAGACGAACCTCGACGACCTCCCCGGCGAACTGGTCGGCTACACAACCGGCAAGCTCATGGAAGCCGGTGCGCTCGATGCCTTCGTTACTCCCATCTACATGAAGAAAAATCGGCCCGGCGTGATGCTTTCGGTGCTGGGGACCGAGGCGAGCCTCCCCGAGCTGGAAGCGATCATCTTCCGGGAAACGACCACGCTTGGCGTCCGCCGCTACCCGGTCAGCCGTCACAAGCTCCGACGCCGGGCGGCAGTGGTCGAAACCCCCCTCGGCCCGGTTCGAGGGAAGCTCGGCTGGCTCGGTGACCGACCCCCGACCTTCAGCCCCGAATATGACGACTGCGCTCGGCTCGCCGCCGAACAGGCGGTGCCGCTTCGAGACGTCTACCGGATGGCCCACGAAGCCCACGCCTCCTCCGGAGCTGTTCCCGTCGAGCCTGCCCCCTTGCCCGACGCTCCCGCCCAACCGCATCCCGGCCACGGGCACAGTCACGACCACGGCCACGGCCATAGTCACGACCACGGCCACGATCACCACCATGACCACTGAGCCGATCATGGGTTCCGGGGCCTCTTTATGTTCACACTCGCACAGGTTATGGTGTTGCTGCTGCTTCAGGCGGTTCCGCTGGTGATGGTCGGGGCGGTGGGCGGGGCGTTCTGGATGCGTCGGCGGATGGTCCTTCAGGCCGATCCTCCGCGTGATTCGGTCGGGGAACGATTGGCCGCCCTCTCCGCTGCGATCGAACGGATCGAACAGGCCGTGTCATCATCGAGCCCGGACCCTTCGCGCGACGAGGCCCATCGCGCTCCTTCTGTTCGGGTCGATTGGCCGGCTCGATCTCCCCTGCCGGCTGCCCGACATCGGGACCGGGAACCTCAGCCGGAGACGCCAATCGCCCGTCCGACCTTGATCAGCGTCCCCGACCTTACCGGGCCGGGCCGGGTGGTCGGCTCGCAGGCGGAGGCCGCGCGGAACTCCTTGGTTTCAAACGACCTGGCCCGTCGCTTCGCCCGAATCTGGGGGATGGCCGATCACGGGGCTTCGGCCGATCGGATCGCCGCGGCCACCGGTCAGCCCATCGGCCAGGTGGAGCTTGTCTTGAACTTGCGACGACGCTTGCTCGACGATCCGAGCGTCGAGGTGCCCGAATGACCCGCAGTCCTCAACTCGACCCCGCGTCGGCCTCCTGTCTGGATCAGACCCGATCGGCCGTGATGAGTGTCCTGCTCCTGGACGGTCTCATGATTGCCGCCAGCGGACTGCTTCTGCGCCTGAGAGGGCCGGGCATCACCCTGGTCGCTCCCGACGAGGCCTACCGCCTGTCTCATCTTTGCTTGCTGATCCTGATGTTCCTGGGCTCGGCCCTCCGACTTATCGGAACGGCCCGGCCGGTCCTGGAGAACCCCAAGCATCGGCATCGCTGGTTCTTCTGGTCGCACGTCGGCAGCGCGGTGCTGGGCCTCCTGGCCTTACCGGTCGGATTCGCCTATGCCTGGGCGGTGCGTCCCAGGCTTTCGGCCGTCGGTCCCTTCTGGGCAGTGGCCCTGGTGCTGGGGTTGCTGGCGTTGCCTCGCCTCGACGAGATCCTTGGTTTTGATCGACCCATGCCTTCCCGTCTTCCGGAATCCCCCGAGGACGCCGAGGACACGGACCCGTCCCGGACTTCGAGCCCGTCTCACTCATGAACCTGACCTCCACCGAGCAGACCGTCCTCTGGATCTACGCCGCAATTGTGGCCGCCTGGCCGATCCGGCATGTGGTCATCACGCTCTTCTTCCGATGGCTTGATGTGCTCGACCTGCGTTCCCCTCGGTATGGAGGGGACGACCCTCCGAGGGTCACGGCCATCATTCCCGCGAAGGACGAGGAAGAGGCCCTCCCCGAGTGCCTCGACTCGGTTCGGGCCCAAACCTATCCCCATCTGGATATCCTTGTGGTCGATGACCGCAGTGCCGACGCCACCCCTGAGATTGCCCATCGGGCCGCCAAGGCCGACCCTCGGGTCCGGGTCCTGACCATCTCCGACGACATTCCCCCCGGCTGGACGGGCAAGACCCACGCCTTGCACCTGGCCGTTCCGCAGACCGAAGGGCAGTGGCTCTGGTTCCTCGACGCCGACACCCGGCACCATCCCGAGTGCCTCTCGATCGTCATGGAATACGCCCGAACCCAGAACGCGTCGCTCGCCAGCTTGCTGCCCGAGATGCGCTGCGAATCGTTCTGGGAGAAGGTCGTGACTCCCCTCGCCGGGATCGTCCTGATGCGGACCTATCCGACGTTCACCGCCAACAACGACCGCAAGAAGCTCGCCTTCGCCAACGGCCAGTTCCTCCTGATTGAGCGATCCGCCTACGAGGCGGCCGGAGGGCATGAGGCCGTCCGTGATCGGTTCGTTGAGGACATCGCCCTGGCCCGTCGGGTCAAGGCCCTGGGCCGATCAGTCAAAACGGCGGTTGCTCCTGAGATCAGCTCCACACGAATGTATACATCGCTCTCCACCTTGATCCGAGGTTGGAGCCGCATCCTGTACGATGCTCACGACCGCAAGCCGCTCCCCCTGATCGGCAAGATCCTCGAACCCTTGATCTTCAGCCAGACGGGTGACGTGGCCCTGATCGCCTCGCTCGTGATGCTCGCCCTCGGTCAGACCGGCCCGTTCGCCTGGTGGTTGCTGGGCCTGAGCCTAGTGCATCAGGTGCTCAAGCAATCGGTCCTTTATCGAATGTACCGGCTCAACTCACCGAAGACGGCCGGTTATGCCATGTACTACTCACTGGCCGGGATCGTCTCCGATGTGATCATCGCCCGGTCGCTCTGGATGTGCGTCACGGGCCGGGTGACCTGGCGGGGAACCTCGTACGGCGAACCGCTCGCCTCTCCGACCGATCGCACCCCGGAGGGAGTCGCCGGCCCCTCGGAGACGGCTCCCTGATCGTTCCGGCCCCCGTTACGCCCTGACTCCGGAGATCGGCGCGTCGTCGGTCCGCTCGCCGGTGGATTGATTCAGCAGTTCCGCCGGGATCCGGAAAATGGCGACCAGGGCCCACAGAATGCCCGCAATCACCAGCACCACCACCAGCAGCCCGGCTGCCCAGGGACCCACGGACGTTCGAAGAATGAACATGACCAGGGTTGTCAGTATGCCCCCGATGGTTCCCGCGACCATCGCCCGAGAGGCCCGGCCCAGCCAGGATGCTCCTTGATCCAGGTCGATCGTGGGACGGGCCGATTGCAAGGCGATCGACCCGGTAATCAGCCCCGCCGAGGCACCTCCCACGAGCACCACCCAGGTCTCGGCGGCGAGCGTCAACCATGCGGCCGACGTGGTCACGTCGCGGAGCAGTTCCCAGTCAACCATCCCGATCGCAACGGCCGAAACGACCGCAAACACTGCGCTCACAACCGGGGGAATCGTCAGGTAAAACGGAGCCGCGATCACCCTCCTCACACCCCTTAACGCGGTCATCGGACCATTCCTTTCATCCGCGGTGGTCTCTGTTTTCGTGTCGCTTGATTTCATGTGCCGCAAGATCAATGCCGAACAATTTCCCGGACGGGAGGCCCGACCATGACGACCTCCGTTGCAGACCCGCTGATCGCTCGGAACCCAGCGACCGGAGCCGAACTGGCCCGGATCGCCGGCACGGCTCCCGATCAGGTGGCCCAGCGGGTCGATCGGGCGGCGAACGCCCAGCGATCCTGGGCCGATCGACCGTGGTCGGAACGCCGAGAGGCGTTGCGACGATGGCACCGGGAACTCAGTCGGAGGGGGGATGCGCTGGCCGAGGCCGTCTGTGCGGAGATCGGCAAACCGATCGGCGAGGCGATGGCCGCCGAGGTGATCCCGAGTCTCGACGCGCTGCGCTGGACGATCCAGACCGCCGGCCGGGTGCTAGCCCCTCGGACCGAGTCCCCCCGCTGGCAACGGTGGCTCCTGATGCCCCCGGCTCGGATCGAGCGTCGGCCGCTGGGGGTGATCGGCGTCATCGGCGCCTGGAACTACCCGATCTTGCTGAATGCGCCGGTAATTGCTCATGCGATCGCCGCAGGGAACGCCGTGGTCTGGAAGCCGTCCGAGCTGTCCTGCCATTGTGGGGCCCTGCTTCAGGAGACGATCGACGCGGCCGGCCTGCCCGAGGGGCTTGTCTCGATCGTCCAGGGAGGACCGGAGGTCGGCTCGGCGCTCGTCGATGCGAACGTGGCGAAGCTCATCTTTACCGGAGGGCTTCAGAACGGCCGACGGGTGCTGGAGGCGCTCGGTGCGAAGGGAATACCGGCAGTCGTGGAGCTGTCCGGGTTTGATGCGGCGGTGGTCTTGCCCGATGCCCCTGACGATCGCACCATCGCCGCGCTGCGGTGGTCGGCCTTCCTTGGCGCCGGTCAGGCGTGCATGTCGGTCAAGCGGGTGTTCCTCGTCGATCGCCCGGCCGAGTCCTGGGCCGAGGCCTTTGCCAGGCAGGCCGATGCGCTCCGATTGGGCGACCCGAGCCGATCCGACGTGGACCTTGGCCCGTTGATCTCCGATCGGGCACGCGACGCCGTCCATTCCCAGGTTCAGGCGGCCCTCGCGGCCGGTGCCCGATTGCTGGCGGGAGGCGAGCCGATCGACGGGCCGGGGTCGTTCTATCGTCCGACGGTTTTGCTGGCGGATCGGGGCAACGAAGCGGCCGAACGCGCACTCGAAGGGATCTTCGGCCCGGTGGTGATCGTTCGTGAGGTGACCGACGACCAGGCCGCCGCCGAGGCGGTGAACGCCAGCCGATTCGGCCTGTCGGCGAGTGTCTGGGGGCTTGACCGGCGACGGGCTCGGGCGCTGGCTGCTCGGCTCGATGCGGGGGTCATCGGGGTGAACGAGGCCACGAGCTTCTTTGCCCTCGCCTCGGCCCCGGCCGGAGGCATGAAGGCCAGCGGATTCGGCCGGGTCCATGGCGCGGAGGGTCTGATCGAAATGACCGCCCCCCGAACCTTCGTCGCCCGATCGCTTAAAGCTCCTCGGCCTCAGGTCTTCCCCTATTCGGCCCGCCTGGGCCGAGTCTTGAGTCTGTATCGACGCATCGTCCATCGGTAAATCGTGGGATCATGGTCGGTTCAACTCGCTAGGTTGTCTGATTCCTTTTGAATCATCCGGTCGCATGGTTCGGCCTGCGCGGAACCCTGGCGCCGAGCCTGGGCTTCACGACTCGAGACCGTGTTCCTTGAGGAACTCACGGAGCGGATCGACGCCGGTATAGAGCACCGCCTGGAATCCGGCGGCGAGGGCCGCCTCGACGTTCAAGGGGCGGTCGTCGATGAACAGGGCTCGCGTCTTCGAGCAACCGGCGATCCCGAGCGCCGCCGAGTAAATCGCGTCGTCCGGCTTGGCCAGGCCGAGATAGCACGAGGTGAGAAATCCTCGGAAAATCTCATGGAGCCGAAACGTTCGCACGCGATATTCGTGCAGTTCTCTCGATTCGTTGTTCAGGGTAAACAGGTGGCACGAGTCGCGCCTGGCCAGTGTGCGAACCCATTCGAGGGCATCGTCGATCGGCTGCGACTGGCTGTACATGAACTCCTGGAACTCGTCGATCGAGAAGGTTCGGGGGCGGTAAAAGACGGTGCGGCGCAGGTAGGTATCGAGGGTGATCCGACCCGTCTCGATGGCGGTCTTCGACATCTCGTGACGGGTTTGGAACTCCTGGTAGTCGATGCCGAACCGCTGAGCGGCAAGCTTGCGGCTGCTCGTGTCGAAGCCGTTGGTCAGCAACACGCCGCCGACGTCGAAAAAGAGGGTGGGTTTGTCGTGCATCGAGACGATCCTTGGGAAGACGACGGCCCTGGGCCATCGGTCTCGCCCGGGGGCTGTCGAGCGGGGTAGGGACGGGGCGAGGCAACCGGCCCGTCCGGGACGACGGGTTGTGCGTGGTCAGGAACTTGATTCAGGGACGAGGGAGAATCGAGGGGGCCTCAGCCGTCGAGATAGGCTTCGTCTTCGAGCCCTTTCAGGTACGTGAGCGCTTCCTCGATGGTCGGAACCGGAGCGCCGGGGACTCGGCCTTCGCGGTCGAGCCGACCGAGCAAGAGCAGGTCTTCGAGGCTCTGGTCGTCTGTTTCGATGCCGGGGACGCGGCGGGCTCGACCACCGGGGGCCGCGTCGATGGCGGCTCGAGCGTCGCGGTGGTGGGCAATGAGCCATCGGGTCCGCTCGGGAATCGCGCCGTCGAGCGCCTCCAGTCCGGCGGTGACGTGATCACTCAAATCAATGGCCTTGCCGACGTCGTGCAGCAGGGCGGCGAGCAAAAATTCCTCGTCGAACGGCCGCTCGGCTCGGGCCAGTTCGAAGACCTGAAGGCTATGGTACAGCGCGTCGCCTTCGGGGTGAGAACGTGCGCTTTGCTTGACCGTTTCCAGGGGATCGAGCCGCAACTTGTAGAGGGCGAAGCGATCGAGGTGGTCGGCCAGTCGGGGGGGCTCGGCGTCGGGTTCCGGCTCGGGGACGAGAGGGGCCGCGCCGGCGGCCTCGGCCTCGGCCCGGTCGCGGACCAGGGTGATGACAGCCTCGCGGACCTCGTGGTCCGTCGGCAGGTCGCCGGGGCGAATCCGACGGCCGAGCACGGCAGCAGCCTGACGCTTGGCGGTTGAGTAGTCCGCCTCGCTCGCCTGACCGAGCGGTCCGGAACCGGACTCGGGGGCAAGCTTGGGATAGAGCCGTCGAGCCGCTTCCTGGGCGATTTGCTGGCGAAGCCGGTCGTCGGCCCGAGGAGCTTGCTGGCGTCGCTTGTACTTGTCCGGTCGCATGATGAATCTCGGCGTTGGCGGGCATCTGGAGGCCGGGTCGGGCTCGTCCCGAACAACGCATTCGATATTGTACGCTTCGGATTGCCAGGCGCGGAAGGATGTCGGCTCGCGGGAGGCTCGGTGGCGTGAACCTCGACTCCTCAAGCGCTTCCGCAGATGGCATCCGTGGTGGTGCGTTCGACTCCCAGGCGGTCGAACTCGGCCAGGACGGTTTCGGAGGCCGACGGATCAACGGCTTCGATGGCGTCGGTCACGACGGCGACGCGATAGCCACGGTCTCGAAGACCCCGAACCGCGCAGGCGACGCAATAATCGGTCGCCACGCCGTAGACGACGAAGGTCGGCTCGTTTCGGCCGTACCAGGCGATGACGCGGTCGGCCTCGGGGTGCGAGAAGACCTCATAACGACGCTTTTGAAGCGTCAGATGTTCGGGGACGGACTTTGGCGGCTCGAAGTGGTCGTCGGGGCCGATCATCAGGCTGTTCGGCCATCGGGTTTCGTCGACGCGATCGGCCCCCGGCGTGCCGACGAGACAGTGAGGGGGAAACGGTTCGGGGTCGGGTTCATCCAGTTCGTGAGCGCATGCGGTGGCAATGATGGGGATGCCATGATCGCGGGCAAAGGCCGTCAGGCGGGCCAGGTTGGGCCGGATCGCCTCGGAACCCCGGATGAACAGGGAACCATCGTGATCGAGAAAGTCGCGCTGAGTGTCCACATCAACGAAGACACGAGAATGATGCTGCATGGGTCGGTGCCCCCGCACTTGCCAGTTGATATCGGGCGGCGTCGCCCGAAGATCGGAGCCGGAAGGGATCTTGGATCGGAGTGTAACGGTCGATACGATGGTGAAGATACCCAGACGTCGGAGATCGCGTCGATTCCTGGCCGCGATCCGGCGGCGAGCGGTTCTCGACTCTCCTCAACACCGGGCGATCGTCCATGATGAGGCCCCTGCCGATGGGATTCCGAACGGTTTCGCGTCGGGACGTCCTGCGTGCCGGGGCGCTGTCGTGGCTTGGCCTGAACCTCTCGGACGTGTTCCGGGCTCAGGCGCTGGCGAGGCCGTCGGCTTCGACGTCGGTTCGGCCGATCCGAGGGGTGATCCTCGCCTTCTGTCCCGGTGGCCCGAGCCACCTGGAGACATTCGACCCGAAGCCCGACGCACCGCGAGAAATCCGAGGGGAGTTTGACACGATCGCCACGGCGATTCCGGGCGTCCGGTTCGGTGAACACCTGCCGAGGATCGCGGAGGTGGTCGATCGGATGACCCTGGTCCGGTCGATGCGGACGACCAGCCCTGTGCATGAACTGGCCGTGCATCGCCTGCTCGGCGGAGTGGACGAGGTTCCGCCCGGGACCGGCGTGGCGGCCTCTCGGAAAGATCAGCCGCATCTGGGCGCGGTGCTTGCCGCGACCCGGTCGGCGCCGGAGGGCCTGCCGCATGCGGTCATCCTGCCGACCAACCTGACGTTTGAAGGGGCGGTCTTCCCCGGACAGAATGCCGGGTTCCTCGGCCCGAGGTTCGACCCCTGGCATATCCTCGGCGACCCGACCGAGGCCGGGTTCGGTCCCGAGACACTGGAGCTTCCCGAAGGACTCTCGGTCGATCGCCTCGATCGGCGCCGATCGCTGCTGGAGACGGTCGACGAGGCTCGCCGAGGATGGGATCGGCTGGCAGACTCGACTCCGATGGACGAGTTCCGCCGCCAGGCGATCGCCATCGTGACGTCGCCGACGTGCCGCGAGGCGTTCGACCTGGAGCGGGAAGACCCTCGCCTTCGAGACCGCTATGGCCGGACGTTGATGGGCCAGGGGTTGCTGCTCGGGCGTCGCCTGGTCGAGGCCGGGGTCCCTTTGGTGCAGGTGAACCTGGGAGAGTCGAACGTCTGGGATACGCATGAGAAGAATTTTGAACGTCATCGCGAAATCCTCTGCCCGCCGTTCGATCGCGCCGTCTCGGCCCTGGCCGAGGATCTGGATGCGAGGGGCCTGAGCGACGAGGTTCTGGTGATCGTGACCGGAGAGTTTGGCCGGACCCCTCGGATCGGCCAGCCGATCAAAGGGGGGGCCGGCGCCAAGCCCGACGGTCGCGACCACTGGCCGGCCGTCTTCAGTTCGCTTGCCTTCGGCGCGGGGGTTGGTCGGGGCCAGGTCCTCGGCTCGAGCGACCGGCTCGCCTCGTTTCCGACGACCGAATCGTTTACCCCCGCCGACCTGGGGGCGACGATCCTTGAGGCCCTCGGCATCGACCCGACAATTGAACTCCACGACCCCCTCGGCCGCCCCTTGCCGATCAACCGTGGCCGGCCGATCCCCTGGTCGTGATCAGATGAAAGCTCCTATGAAATTGGGGTTTGTGGTCAAAGGAATGGGTTCGTTTCGTCGGGGTGTGCGGAGCGAAATGGGTTCGTTTCGTCGGGGAGAGGAATTCTGAACGAAGGTGGTTGCGGGGCCAGTCCCAGGTTGAGACGGCGTAAGCGAAACGGGAAGGTTGAACGCGAGGGGGCGCGCTGGGGGGACGGGAGGTGGTTAAGGGGCGGTTGAGGGAGGAGGGCGGGAGGATCGGCACGGGGGACTCGCCAGGGAAATCGAGGAAGAGGAAGCAGATCCGACCGATCGGCCCCTCTCTTGAAAAGATCGTGGCCGAGGGAGGGTTCAGTCACAAAATCCGGGAGGAATTCGAAAACGCGTCGTGACGTCGTGGATCGTTCCGAGGCTCCGACCGGCCCAGGACGCCAAGGGAGCGTACCCGAGGGGGTGCCTGGAGGGGAGCGGCGGCGCGGGACGGTGTTCGAGACTGGCCGGTCGGTGAGACGACCGGTACAATAGGCACGATCGGATCGGACTCCGGAATCGATCAGGGGAGCGTCGGCCCGAACTTCGGCGTCAAGGCGACTCCCCTTCACTCAGATTGAGCCTTTGCACCGACGGAGCGTGCCTGCCATGTCGAAGCTTCGCCTGCTCAAGACCGGCCACGGCGACCTCTGCCTCGCCGAATGGGACGTTGCTCAACCCGACAGCATCAGCGATGCCGAGCGAGCCTTCGCCGAGCACTTCACCCCCGGCCGGATGGCCTTCCGCCTCGATGGGCCCGGCAAGACGACCCCAATCCGAGCGTTCGACGCCTCGGCGCCGGAGATCCTACTCGTGCCGGCGATCCAGGGGGGATGACCGGGCCATCGGCCCCGATCGGGATGTGGGTGTCCTCGGCCGCGATGTCTTGAATCATCTTCGACGGATGCTGGACGGCCCAGCGTCTCCATGAGACGAATGGCCGCCAGCAGAGAGCCGGTCCTGACGCCATGATCCGAACCGGATACCTGCGATGGGAGATCGAGGCCGCCGACGAGCGGAGCCAGGCGGATCGGCTTGCGCGCGAGGTGGTCTTGAAGGCAAGGCCGTCGTACCGGACGGTGCGGATCAAGGGGGGGAATCAGGAGGAGGCGGCTGAGCGATTTGTGAGGGGGGAGGCGTCGTACGCGGCGGTCTTGCATGCGGTGGAGAAGGAGGGGGCGGAAGTCGAGGTGACGGTGCCGGACGTCGGGCCGCACGTCTTCCGTTATTCGAGCAGCGACCGGGACAAGAATGTCGCGTTCTGGATGGCGAAGTTACATCGAGAGGTCGAAGCGTTCGCGCACGAAGTGGTGCGAGTGGCGGGTTCGTTCCCGAGGCTGGTAATCGCCAATCCGGCCTTGAGGGCGGGGTATGCGAAGCTGGTCGAGCATGAGGTCTTTCGGGTGATTGATGGGAGCAGCACTCCCGAACCGACCCGAGACGACGAGCCGATGACGCTCGATGCCGCTGCCTTTGCCCAGGGGGTGCCGGAGCTGGTGGCGGCGCAACTGGTGAAGGATGTGGTTGAGCCTCGCGAGTTCGAGGAGTTCTGCCGGGACGATCGGATCACGATCCGCAATGGGCCGCGCATCTACCGGATTTCGAGGAAGTCACATGCGTTGATCGAGGTCTGGAAGGCGGATACCTACAGCGGCGAGGCGAGGCTCTGCGTGGTGTTCAAGGACCCGGGGATGCCGCCGTCGGATGAAGTGGTGATGAAGTACCTGCTGGCGAAGCATCAGCCGGACATGCTCTGGAAGGTCGGCGTGCGGTTCCCGGCGCCGACGGGGCGCTTCGATGCCCCGGTGCCGAGGCGGTGGCACTCGTCGCCGTGATTGGACGGGGCGGGTGGTGAAGGTCGCTGACCTCTTTTCAGAGATCGACCAATCGGCAATCATTGGGCGATCGCGTTGATGGGCGATGCGAATGCCGTACATGTTCCCTCCCTGAAGCAGAGGTTCCGATGAGTGACAATCCCTATGAGGCTCCCCAGACGAGCGGACGATCGGTCGAGGCTGTGGGAGTACGGAGTGGGAGTCGGGAGGATCTGAAGAAAGTGGCGACGTATCAGAAGGGGATCCTTGTTTGCATCCTGCTCTATTTTGGAATCGTGATCGGTCAGTTCCTGGTGCCGCCGGAGCTGGGGATCGTGTTGCTGTTGATGCTGTTGGGGATCGCGCTGGCCTCGATGGTGTTCATCTTCCTGCTGGCGATGAAGGTCTACAGCACGGCGCTGGGGATTGTGCTGGGGATTGGGGCGTTACTTCCCTTGATCGGATTGTTCATCCTGCTGATGGTCAACGGCAAGGCGACTCGGATCTTGAAGGAGAATGGAATCAAGGTCGGATTGCTCGGAGCCAATCTGTCTCAGATCTGAAGGCGAAGCCGGCGATCCCCCTCGGCGGAGTGAGTGATATTCCATCATGCCAATGCACATTCCCGCGCCAACGCGCGTCGAAGCCGCCGGAAATCAGCCAAAGCTCATTGATGAATACGTCGGTCGCGTCAACAGCGGGACCGACGGGGTGAGCATCGCGCACATGAGAAGCCCGAGCGGATGGGTCGAGCCGGGCCAGGTACCGGAGTTCGACGAGTATACGATCGTGCTGCGCGGGATGATCCGGGTCGATCATCACGACGGGACGCTCGACGTGCATGCCGGGCAGGCGGTTTACACGCGCAAGGGAGAGTGGATTCGCTACAGCACGCCGGGCGAGGAGGGAGCGGAATACATCGCCGTCTGTTTGCCCGCCTTTTCGCCCGAAACGGTCCACCGCGACCCGGAGTAACGAGCCGATGGCGTTGCTGGCCGTCGATACCGGTTTGCGAACCGGCCTGGCTCTGTTTGGTCGGGAGGGGCGGCTCATCTGGTATCGGTCGCAGCACTTCGCTAACCGATCGACGCTCAAGCGAGGGGTGTACGGGCTGTTCGGCTCGATCGGCGCACTCGATCGGGTGGTGCTGGAAGGCGGGGGCCCGATCGCCGAGGTTTGGAGACGTGAGGCAGAGCGTCGGGGGATCATCGTGCGGGTGATCGGGGCCGAGGTCTGGCGAGAGACGCTCGACGCCTTTGGCGATCGGCATCGTCCGAAGCGGGAGGCCGACGCGATCGCCCGGCGGGTGATTGAGTGGTCGGGGGCGGCGCGGCCGACCTCGCTGCGGCACGACGCGGCCGAGGCGATCTTGATCGGCCTCTGGGGCGTGATCGAGGCCGGCTGGCTCGATGGGCCACCGGACGAGGTGTTGGGGTGAAGGGGGATGACGGGGATTGGCCGGCGTCGTCAATCGGGGATCGACGGGGCGGGAGGGATCTCGTCGGGAGGCTTGACGACGATGACCGGCGCGGGGGCCGTTCGCTCCGGTGACGGGGTCGCGCGCGATTCGAGCCGATCGACGGCGTCGGCCAGCCGCTGAATCGTGGATTCGAGCTGCTCGATCGGCTCGGGGACGGTGATGGGATCGGCAAGGATGCGGAGATTGGGCCAGGAGACGACCGTGTTATTGTCGGCCTTGAGCGCCTGGGCGATGATGCGGGCCTCCTGTTCCGATCGAACTCGGATCTCAATCACGTCGGCCTGCAAGGCACCGGCCTGGACCATGCCGGAGCCATCGGCACTTTCATGAAGCAGATCGAGCCGCCCGCCGTTGGCACTCACGATCCGGACAACCCCTTGCCAGCCCGGCTCGTCGGCTGAGGCTGAGGTTGGCACCACGACATCGAAGGTGCCCGGCAAAGGGATGGCATCGGAAGGAACCACCGGAGCCGGTTCGGGAAGCGGAGCCGAAACCGGATCGATCACCGCATCGGGAGCGAACGATTCGGACGCATCGAGTGATCGGAGGGCCGCGAGACGTTCGAGCGCTTGGAGTTCCTGCTGGGCCTCGCGGAGGTCGGTTTCAAGCCGGGCGAGTTGCTGCGAGCGTTCGGCGATCAGCTCGCGGAGTTCGAAAACTGCCTGGTCGATTTCTCGAAATTTCGAGGCGCGGAAGGCCCGGATCTGGTCGGCCAGGGTGTTTCCGGGGCCTGGCTGCGCGATGTCGATGGGGGTCGGCTCGACGGGTCGAGGGGATTCGACGACGGGTTCGTCGAGGGCTCTGACCGAGGGGACGAGCGGGGCGACCAGAGCCATCGTGGTCAGGGCAAGCGCGGTGAGGGATCGAGCGATCCTCGTCATGGACATCCTCCTCCGTGAGCATCACGTCTCGGGCATCGATCCGAGCCTCGCCGGGGGACGATACGACGGATCAAGGATTGTGTCGAGGGTGATTGGTCGGGCGGGAGGAGCTTGCGGGGGGCGGTTCAATCGTGCCCGATCACGGTCGGCGCGAGGGGGGGCGAAGGTCCTCGGCCACGAAGGGAATCGTCAGCTCGGTCGTCTCGCCGTCGCGAACCTCGACCTCGATGCGCTTGCGGAAGCCGCCGTCGGGGTGATGGACGAACAGGGTGTGACGTCCGGGGGGAAGATGGGCGAGGCGGAACTTCCCTTGGTCGTCGGTCACGGTGTGAAACGGGTGGTCGAAGACGAAGACCCAGGCCGACATGGCCACGTGGACCGGGCACCCGATCGGCACCGGCTGCCGGGCTGATTGGAAGCGATGGACGTATTGACCGCCGGGAGGCGTGGTGACGTTGAAGCGGTTTGCGACGGTCGAGCCCGACGCGGTGACGCCGTGATTCGCCACGTCGTTGTTGAGGAAGACGACTGGACGGCCGGCCTCGACCGTGAGGACATGAGGAAGGAACTCGAAGTTGACCTGATCGACGAAGAGCGGCTCGGCCTCGGCGGGTTCGTCGGGATCGAGGGGGCAGGGTCGGTCGTCGATCGAGGCGCCTTCGATCCAGACGGCGGCCTCGAATAAGCCCTTCGTCTCGGGATCGACCTCGACCGGCGAGCGTCGCGTGGCGGCCTCGGGGTTGAGGACCGCGGGGGGCAAGGGGCCGGTGTAGGTGACGCGACCGGAGATGATCCCGCTGCTCGTCGGGGGGGAGGACGGTGGATTCGGCTCGTCGTCGAGGCCGAGTCCGAAGGTGAGGCACAGGGCAAGCACGGCTGGAGTCATCATGAGCGATTCCCAAACGGTGAGGCGGCGGTCGGGGCGGTCGGGGTCACGACGTGTTCAGTTGCCAGATCGCCAGGTTCAGGGCCGAGGCAAAGGTGACCCAGAGCAGGTACGGGAGCATCAACACCCCCGCCGGTCGACTGATGCGGAGGAAGACGATCAGGGTGGCAAGGATGGCCACCCAGAGGATGACGATCTCGATGGCGGCCAGATCGGGGCGTCGCATGCCGAAGAACAGGCCCGACCAGGCGACGTTGAGTGCCAGTTGGACCGCGAACAGTCCCAGCGCGACGCGACCACCGGACCATCCGACCCGTCGCCAAACGAGCCAGGCGGCAACCGCCATGCCTGCGTAAAGCGCGGTCCAGACGGGGCCGAAGAGGAACGCGGGAGGGGTCCAGCGGGGTTTGTTCAGGGAGTCGTACCAGGGGCCGAGTCCTTGACTGGTGAATGCCCCGCCGAGCCCCGCGGCCGCGAAGCAGACGACCAAGAATCCGGTCAGACTGAGAACGGCCCGGAGCGTGGAATCGGATCGTGGTGGCTGGACGGGAGCGTCAGGGGTGTTCATGATCGGCTCAGCAATCGTGCGGTCGAGAGGGGGCCTCGTCGTTCCATCGTGGGGAGCGGAGCGCCGACTCGTCAACCGCCGAGCGTCTCGGCGCAGAAGTTGCCAGGAGAGAATCGGGACACCGAGCTTCAGTCAATTCTGGGTCACGGCGACGGTGATCTGGAATGAGCGATAAACCAGTGAGGAGCGGGAATCCGTGCGAGAACTGATCCGTCGAGCCTGGCAGTTGGGAGAGGGGATCGACCGATTGGTCTTCCTGTCAATTCTGGTGGTGGTGGGGGGAGGCTGGTTGTTTCTCTCTCTGGCTGATGAGGTGGTCGAGGGAGAATCGGACCGGTTTGACCAGGCCGTTGTGCGGATGTTTCGGACTGCGGACGATCCGGCAGATGCGATCGGAGGGCCGGAGATCGAGGAACTGATCCGAGACCTGACGGCGCTGGGCGGGGTGGCGGTGATTACCCTGGTGACGGTCTCGGCCGTGGCGTTCCTGGTGATGGACCAGAAGGGGCACGCGGCGGTTCTGGTGCTGGTGGCAACCGTGGGTGGGCAGTTGATCAGTAGCGGATTGAAGGCGTATTACGATCGGCCTCGGCCGGAGGTCGTGCCGCATCTGATGCACGCGGCTTCGGCGAGCTTTCCCAGTGGGCATTCGCTTCTGGCAGCCGTGACCTATCTGACGATCGGGGCCGTGATGACGCAGATGGTGAGCCGGCGGCGGTTGAAGGTGTTTATCATTGGCGTGGCGTTGCTCATCACGATGCTGGTCGGCGTGAGCCGGGTCTACCTGGGGGTCCACTACCCGACCGATGTGCTGGCGGGCTGGACGCTCGGCTTGATCTGGGCAACGCTTTGCTCGCTGGCCGCCCAGTGGCTGCAACGGCGCGGAATGGTCGAACCGACGATTGATGTTTGAGCCGCCACCATTGCGAAACGAAACAACCACCCGAGTCGTCCGCCCCCCACCCTGGGGGAGGGACGATTGTGGGTGGTCGTCTCAACATGACGCGGCGCAGACTGACCTGAGGCGATTCAGGAGGTCGGCAGGTGCGCCGCGCCGGCCTTGGTCAGGAGGTAGCGAGAATTGCCGGTTTCCTTGTTCTTGGAACCTCGCTTGAGGAGCTTGCGGGTGAGGAGCGCGTCGATGCTGCGCTGCTCGTTCTTGTTCTTGGGTTCGTAGCCGGTTTCACCCGCGGCCTGAATGGTCTGGAGGAACTTGACCTGATTGTCGGTCAGCTTGACCGGAGCGGCCTTCTTGGCGGCCGGCTTCGCGGGAGAGCTTTTCGGAGCGGCCGCAGATGGGGTGGCGGTTGTGTTCTTCGATGCGCTGGTCCGTGCGGTCGCCTTGGTCGTCTTGGCCGGAGCCTTGGTGGCCTTGGCGGGAACACCTTTCTTGGTCGTCGCCATCGCTAGATCAGGGCCTCACCGGGAGAGAAAGAGAATGGCGGTCGGCGGACATTCGCCGATCATGCTGATTTGATCTATAGAGCGTGATATTACCAAAGTCAAGATCGAATCAGGCCATAAGATGATCGGCGCTCAGGTCGAAGCGGTCGGGCCGAGTTTGTCGGGTGAACGGCGGGGGGATTTCGCTTCCCTCGTCCTTCAAGTCAAAGAAACTGGGATTTTGGATCACAAGGATATTTCGAAGCCGCGGGGAAGATCGCAATGGGGGTCTGAAGGCGCGGAATTGGTCTCCATGAGCTAGGGGAGAAGGACTGGTGAGAATTGCCTGGGGGGGGGCGTACAGTTTCCCTTGTCGAGTCTGAGATGATCTGATAGGTTTCGCCTCATCACGATGACTCGGCGCCACGGACGGACCGACGATGTTGAAGGAGTCGACACCATGACCGGCATCGATACCGCATCTCACCACGCTCTGGGCTCGTCCTCTGAATCGAGCCGCAGCACCATGAGCCTGGCGACCCGGTTGCGGCTGACGTTGAAATACTGGCTCTGGCCCGGCATCAACTGGGTGAGTCGGGACAAGGCGGCGGTGGTCTCGATGCTTCAGCGAGGCACCCCGGAGGCCCCGGTACGAACGCTCGATTGTGGGTGTGGCAATGCCTACTTTGCCCACGAAGCCGTGAAACGCGGGGCGACCTGCCTGGGGATCACGATTCACGATTGGGAACGCCAGTCGTGCGAGGAGATGGCCTCGTTCCTGGGTGAGGCGGGGGCGTCGATGGAGTTCCGCGTGCAGCGGCTCGACGACCTGGCCAACGACCCGGACGCGCAGGGATCGTTCGATCAGGTCTTGCTGTTCGATGTGATTGAGCATATTCGGGACGATCGCGCCGCCATGCGGCAGATTCGAACCCTGCTCAACGAGGACGGGCTGGTCTACATCACGACTCCCGACCGCGACTACCAGGCCAATGCCGACCACCTGCGCGTCACTCGTACCGAGGATGGCTGGCACGTGCGCAATGGCTACACCCTGGAGCAACTGGAACGTCTGATGGAGGATTGCGGCCTAGAGCCGGTCGATCACTTGCGGTTCGGCACTCTGGGAACGACCATCGTGACCCGGATCCAGCACAAGGTCTTCCGCTCGGCCATCCTGCCGATGACGGTCCTGACCTTCCCGCTCTTGAAGCTGATTGCCTGGCTTGGCTCTCCCTGGAACGATCGGCACACGGTCTTCGTCCTCGCCCGCAAGCGAAGCGACCAGGAGCTGGCCGCGCGCGTCTGACGTCTTCTTGGAACTTCCGAAGCCAGGGGCAAGGCAACGCTTGGTTGCGGGCCTGCGCTCGCGATCGGTTTTGCCGTGTTGAAGGGCCGCACTCATGGCAAGGCGCACGCAACACGACGCGCGGCAGTGTTCGAGCCGATGGGGGATGCGGGGGATCGAGGGCCTGGTCGTCCTGATCGTCGGCCTCGGGGGGCCGAGCGGGTCGGTGGCGGTCGGGAAGCAGGTGGAGGTGCTCCGCGATCCGTGGGGCGTGCCTCATGTCTTCGCCGAGACAGACGAAGGGGCGATGTTCGGGCTTGGTGCGGCGACGGCCACCGATCGAGCCTTTCAGATGCACCTGACCCGTCGGATCATGCAGGGCCGTCTGGCGGAGACGATCGGCGATCAGCCACTTGACGGCCGACGCGAATCAACGCTCGACCTTGACCGCAAGAACCGGACGTTCGGCTGGACACGAGCGGCGGATCGGGTCGTGGCGGCACTTGATGAGGACACGAGGGGCTTGCTGGAGGCCTATTGTGCCGGGGTCAACGCGGCCTGGTCGGAGCAGGCCAACCGGCTCGAACTCGATCCGCTCTTTGAACGCTACGGGACGAGGCCCGATGCCTGGACCCCCGCCGACTGCCTGCTCGCCTGGTGGCATCTCGGACAGTTCTTCGCCACCGACGGCACGCGAGACCTGATTGCCTGGCGGAACCGCAACCGCGATCGAGGGCGGTTCGATCCGGCTTTGATTGCTCCCGACGACTCGGCCGCGGTGATTCAAGCCGAGGAGATTGATTCGGCCTGGCTCGATCGGGTCCGCACGTTTCTTCGAGATCAAGGGTATGAACTGACGGATGAGGACGCCAAGACTCTGCCCGGTGTGCCGGAGGGGCCAAGCTTCAGCCATGTCTGGGCCGTCGGGGGAGATCGATCGACGACCGGATCGACGGTCCTCGTCAGCATGCCGCAGACGGTGGTGGCGAATCCTCCACTGTTCTATGAATGTCACATTGCTGGCGCAACGTTCAACGCGAGGGGGATTGGCGTTCCCGGTAGCCCGGCCTTTCTGATCGGCTTCAGCGATCGGGTGGCCTGGGGCTTGACCGCGCTGGGGGCCGATCAGGCGGATCTGTTCCGCCTCAAGACCGATCCCAACCATCCCGATGCCTACGAGGTCGATGGCCATTGGCGGTCGATGGAGGTCCGCGAGGAGACGATCGCTGTCAAGGGGGGGGACTCGGTCTCAATGACCGTCCGCGAGACGCACCTCGGCCCGGTCGTGACGGCGTTCGCGTTTGCGAACCCGGACGAGGGTGAGGTTGCCCTGCGCCGAGTCCCGCTTTGCGACCCGGATCGCGAGACGATTCAGGCGGCCTTCGCCATGATTCGGGCGGACGACGCGTCGGCGTTTGATGACTCTCTGAAGAACTGGCGCTTTCCTTCGGCGAACATCGTGTTCGGGGATCGAGACGGCACCCTCGGCTTCCGGACGATCGGCGCCTTTCCTGTGCGATCGCCCGAGGCAGAACGGGGAGGCTCATGGGCCCTGGACGGCTCGACGGCTCGAACCGAGTGGCGGGGCTTCGTGCCGCATGACCTGGCCCCGCATGTGATCGCCCCGGCCGCAGCCGTCGTCTTCAGCGCGAATCACCGACCGATCGACAGCGTGTATCCGATTTCGCTCGGCATTTCGACCGGATCGCTCGGTGATACGATCCGATCGTGGCGGCTTCGGGAACTTGTGTCGCGGGACGGGCCGTTCACCCCCGAGCAGGTGCGGGCGATTGCCGACGATCCGGTCAATCCGGCCCGACGATCGCTGGTGAGGCTGGGGCTTCACTTGCGGGATCGAGTCGGTGAAGACCTGGCTCCCGAGGCCGTTCGGGCGCTCGACCTGCTAGAGCCTTGGCTCGATCGAGGGGCGCGGTCGGTGTGGGACGACCCTGGGACGCCGGTGGCGCTGGAGCTATCAACCTTCTTCCGGATCATGGCGACTCCACTCGCCGGCGAGTACGGCGGGGGCGAGTCGGGTCTGTCGCGATGGCTTCGCGAGGCGATCGCGCGGATCGAGGCCGATCCGGAGGCTCCTCTGCGAGCGGAGGAGCGGGCGTTCGTTGAGAACGCGCTGGTCACCGCCTGGGAATCGGCAACGGCGCGCTATGGTGACGATCCGACGGCCTGGACGGAGGGGTTGCGGAGTGCATTGATGGCGAGGCCGATTCCGAGTCACCGAGGGCTCGATCCGCTTCCGCCCATCGCTCCCGACCAGGACGAGACGATCCCCCCCCTGCTCTGTCCCGATGGAGGGACGATTCGGTCGGACGTGCAGCGGGCGTACGTTCAGTTCGTTCGTCTGGATGATCCGGATGCGTCGGAGTCGTTGCTGCCCCTCGGGAATGCGGAGAATTCTTCGAAGGTCACCCGAGCGCTCTGGACCGAGGGACAACTTCACCCGGCCCCCCTGTCTCGGGAGGCCGTTGAGCGTCTTGCGGTGGATCGGGCTGTGTTGCGATGGCCGATCGAGGAGGCCGGATGGTGAGCCGACCTCACTCGATGGGCCCGGCTCGATCAGTCGTCGGACGCAGCGGGCTGGGCCTGATTGATCCACTTCTCCCAGCCGACCGGCTGGGTCCAGGCCTGGGCGTGCTGGCCTTCGAACGAAGGGTTCTCGGGCGGGAGGCTCGAGGTGATGACGGCCCGGACGTAAAGCTCGTCCCCCTTCAGCTCGTAGCGGGCGTCGGTCCCCTCGACCGTGGCCAGGACGGCGCCGAGTTCGTTGGAGTAGCGGCCGGTCACGTCGAGCGGGTTGCCGTTGTTGTCGAGGACCGGCTCGGCGGTCGGGTCGATGTCGTCTCGCGTGCCGATGAATTCAATCGTGTAGGAGGCGTTCGGCTCGGGAGCGATCTTCACCTCAAGGACGCCGGACTCTGCGTCGTACTGAACGTCGTCGAGCGTCACACCGCTGGAGGCGTAGAAGTCGCCCGACTCGATGGCGTCGATGATCGATTCAGGGGTCAGGTGCCGGGCGCGGACCATGACCCAGCCCCGGCCGGGGGAGGAGCCTTCGACACCGAAGTAGTTGTGCGAGTCGTCGGTGGCCAGGCCCGCCAGCGGAGGAGCCTTGAGTACGGCAATGCGAAGAGTGTTGGCGATGTCCCAGAGGCGTTCGACCGAGGCGTGGGTGTCGTCTCCTCCATGGTGGACACCGGGGTGGCCGTTGTAGACCTCGACGAAACGCTCACGGACTGCTTTTGCCAGTTCCTCGGCGGTGATGGCGTAGCCGAAGTTCGGGTGGTTCAGGTGGGTGAGGATGCGGATGCCGAGTCGTCTGGCCTGCTCCTCGGCGGCCTTGAGGTTGTTGTCCATGACCTCAACGACCGAGTCCCCTCCCTGCGGGGGGATGTATTCCAGCAGGTTGCTGGCGTTCATGTGGATTGGTTTCCGCTCGAAGCGATCGGTGATTTCCTCCCCCTGGATCAAGACGAAGCGGCCGGCTTGCTCGGACAGGGCGCGGAATTCGGTCAAGGGCTTGAGCCGAACCTGCTCGACCCCGTCGACCGTGCGGGTCTCGACCCAACTGCGGCCGAAGCGCTCGACATAGCGATCGAACCCACGATTGCCGGATCGACGATCGACCTCGGCGCGGTCCATCCAGCGGGCCCCCTGGCTGAGGGTGTTGTGATCCGAGAGGGCGAGGAAGTTGTAGCCGTTGCGGACGTACCAATCGACGATCATCTCGGGAAAGTCGTTGCCGTCGCTCCAGAGGGAGTGCGTGTGCAGATTCCCTTTCCACCAGCGGACGGGAGGATCGGCCAGAACGGCCGGCGCATCGTCATCGGCAGCGAGGGCGGTCGAGGTCGATGCCGTCGGCAGGCCGAGCAGGATCACGATCGAGAAGCAGGCGAGGAGTCGAAGCGCAAGGGTCATGCCAGAGCCTCTGAGGAGTGCGCACAGTGGGAGGGGTGGGTGTCCGGATCGACCGATTCGTCGATCCGGAACTCAGGAGAGTCTTCCCGAGAAGCCCTTGTCAAGAGCCTGGCTGGGGAGCGAGGCTCACATCCGGAGGGTCTCGATGACATAAACCTTGGCGTCCGGATCGCCACCCAGCCCCAAATCGCTCTGGAATCGCCAGAGGTGCCGAAAGCCGTCGACGGGAGGCAAGTCGAAGTCGGCCATCTTTCCTCGCAAACGGGTTTGGGACTCATCGGTCATGCCCTCGACGATCAGCCGACCGGCCCAGGCAACCAGACAATCCTTGATCGTCGGCGCTTCGAATTGCTGCGCCTGCGACTGACCACGATGAACCGTGATGACGGTAACGAACATCGACTCTCCTTCGATCCGGGGCATCGGGCAAAGGTGCCGATCGCCCCTCTTGCGCGCAACCCTAACGCCGGGTTGCCAGAATCCTCTCATCCCGTTTTTACCGATCGATTGTCAAAATTGGTAGGACTGGATGACGATCAAGAGATAAGACCGGAGCAAGACACGTTTCAGCGCGTTCCGCGAACGATTGGCGTTACTCGAAACCCTGAAATGAGTTATTGCACGACTTTAGCGAGACGATCCAGCGATTTTCGGGGGCCGAGCAGGTGATGGCATCAGAAATGCTCCAAAGTCGATTCCCTTCAGCGAACACCTCTCGAATCCCCCTCGACAAGTGTTCAACGCAATTCCCGGAGAGGTCGGCTCTCCGGCAAACCGACATGCCAGGAAGTGCGGTCGGTCATCGGAAGACACGGAGGTCGACGATGATGGTCCGAAGGTTATTGCTCATCGTCCCGATCCTTTCCGCCATCGTGGCGGTGAGCACCGCCTCGGCACAGCCGCGCCAGGAAGTCGGTCCGTGGGGAACGATGGAGCGTGTTGGCGAGTCGCTCCAGGATCGCCAGGAACGACGGGGCGAGGTGACCGAGGAATCGTATCCGGGCTTACTCGCCCGACATTCGGAACGGCTGGAGCAAGACGAACCGCTCCTCTTGACGCCGTTTCGACTTGGCGGGTGGCCCGATGCCCCGGTGACGATCGGATTCTTCGGCCCGGTCGCCACGGCAACGACGACTCAGACGACCACGACACCTACCACAACCTCCAATCCGACGCCGTCTCCGACTCAAACGTCCTCGACCATCGCGTCTGTGGTGACACCATCGGAACCCGAGCGTGCCTCGCCCCGGGCGACCGCTTCGGTTTCCCTGCCCGAGTCGTCGGCTTCGGTGGTTCCGTATCAGCCGTTGGTGCTCGGGTCCTTGTTCTCGGGAGAACTCACTCACGCGTCGAGGCCAACGCGATCGACACGCCCCACCTCGGGGTACCGGCTCGATTCGGTCGCCTCGATTGCCACTCCGGTTCAACCCGAGTCGAAGCCCGCTCCCGCTCCTGAGCCGACGCCCGCTCCGAGGCCGACGCCTGCAACGGCTCCGGCCCCGGAGCCGACGCCGGCTCCAGCACCCGCTCCGGCTCCAGTTTCTGCGTCGGCCGCTCCGTTCACGTCGCCCGTTCGATCCGGTCCGGCCGATGCCTTTCTCAATTTTACCGATGGTCCGTTTCCGGCGGCTCGTACCCTGGCCGAGGGAACGCCTGAGGCCTGGTACAAGAGCCCAGCGGTTTCGAACCTCCTCGGACGATCGCCGAATGACTCGGAACGCTACGAGTTCAAGACCGAGGTTCTCTCGAAGGTTGAGGACAGCTTTCGCAAGAGCGGCCTGGACGTGGATTTGACGCTCGATCCCGGCTCGGCGGCTCATACGTTGAGTGTCGTCTCGGGAGCACTGGCCGCGGAAAATCCGCAGGCGATCGGAATTGCCGACATCGGGGGAGATGGCTTCACGTTCATCGACAACTTTGTCTCCGATTCCATCACGACGATGAACGACCTGGAAACCGCCGTCGCGAACAACATTTCGCACGAGCTGATGCACGCCTTCGGGGTGGAATATCATGATGAGTCGGGCACATTCCTCGACTCAGGGCGCATCAACTGGAACCTGCTGACCAGCGACGAGCTGGAGTTCAGCAACGAAGCGGTCGCCCTGCTTGAGGATCGCGACTTTCAGCGACGGTGGGATGATGGGCTCCTGGCCAGCCGTCATCAAGTCGCCGAGCACGGCAATGGCTGCTCGTGCCATCAGAACGGACCGCTCGCCACTCCCGAGCCCGCCACGCTGGCCATGTGGGCCTTGACCCTGGTGGGAGCCGCCTGGTCGGGCCGTCGATGGCGACAGCGCCGAGCCTGATGCGAGGGGGAGCGAAGCCGATCGTTTGAAATCGGCCTGTGGGGCCGATTCGAGAACGCGGTGATCGGAAGCACTCGCGCTCGGCACGAGCAAGCTCAGTTGCTCGATCCTGAAGTGGCAAGGTCGATTATCGGGTTGGAGGCGGATTGCATCGACCGCCTCACCGATCCAGATGGTGGTCGATCGACCGGTCCCGGTCGGCAAGGCCCAGACGGCATATTCCTGATCGGCGGGGAATTGGTGCTGACCGGGTCTTCGCCAGGCGAGTTTAAACCGTGCGGGCTCCCCTTCCGAATTCGAGTGGCTGTATCGAAGCCGGATCCCCGCGATCGGTGAAACGGCGTCGGGCACCTCAAAGACGACTTGGGGATCGGCGCCGAGTGATTCAATCGTCTGCCCGTTCCAGCGAGCGAGTTGCAGCCGGCTGGGCTCCAGATCAAGCACCACTTCCCGAAACGGAGGATCGGGGGCGATACGGTCGAAGGGCTCGATTCCTGCCTGCTGGAGCATGGCGAGGTGTCGGGTCAATTCGTCGTGCGAGGGGTAAACGAAGGGAGTATGCCGTCGAACGAGCAGGAATCGAGGGACGCCGGAGTGAAGGTCTGCGAAAAAGGTCTCAGCCTGTTGCTTCGTCGATCGGCCGAATTCGATCGCCGATCGTGTGTTCGGCCAGAGCAGGACACAGAGCAGGCAGAACACGCTCATTGGGACCAGCCGGCGGGTTGAGCCCGGTCCGAACCGCTCGAAGCCGACGACGCTGATCAGGAGGGCCGTCGTGGCGAGCGTCACGTAACGCTCCTGGGCTCCGGCCCGTTCTCCCATGCCGGCACGTCCCCAGGCCGTACCGAACATCAGCATCGCCATGGCCCCCCAGCAAGCCAGCAGTCCCCAGGCTCTCGACCGATCGGCCGGGACGACCAGCGCGGAACGGGCGAGCACGAGGAATGCCGCCGCGACCAGCGCAGCAACGATTCCACCGCCCACCAGGCCCAGTTCCATTCCCCCCGCTCCCAGTCCGGTCCCCAGGAATTGCAAGATTGTGCGCCCAATGGCCCAGAGGCCGGGCGGTCGTGGATGGTGCGTGGATCGTTCGTAGTCGACGAAGTAAAGCATCGACACGACGAGCGACACCGATGCCAACAGGGCGAGCGGCAACGCCCTGGACCAGGCGTCCTCACGGACTGATCGGGCATGGATGCCGGCCGCACCGAGCAACCAGAGGGCTGGCAACGGAGCCAGCGCGACCCCCGCCGCATTGCAGAGGGGAAGCAAGAGGAGTGTCAGACCGATCAGAACCCCCCGCCCGAGGCCTGGGAATCCGGGTTTCATTGCGATCAGAAGGGCCGTGAAACCGCTCAGGACCACGGGCAGGATGTACGACACCGACATGTTCCAAATCAAGTTGATATGATGCCCGAGATTGAGGAACAGAAGCGGATACAGGGCGTCGGAATAGCGCCATCCTCCCCTTGCCATCCCGATCGCCAGGGGGGCCAGGGCCGCCAGTGCTGCCAGGAGCGCGACATTCACGACCATTCCTGCCCGGAAGTCGGCGTCGGTCAGGTGGAAGGCAGCCAGGAGGACCAGCCGGGGCAAGACGAGGCGGTGCTCGCTGTGAAGCGACCAGAGCCATTCCAGGCTCATCGGTCGGTGCTGGGTGAGGACCGGAATCACGTCGTAGTCGTCCCAGAGCGGGACGCGGGGACCAAACCGCCCCACAAACCCGAGTGCCACGGCGAGCATCAGGCCCCAGGTGAGCCAAAGAAATCGCCCACTGCCCGGTTCACTCTCCCAACGATCGGGAGAGGGCCTGCGATCGGGGGTCGATCTCATGACGGAATTCCGGAAGCCGGGAAATCTCGAACCACGGGGCATGGGGCACCTCCTTCACCCTGGAGAATCGGAGGAGCGAGGCGGTCGAATTCGACCACGTGAACGGTCGCTGATGGTTCCACGCGTCTCGGGTCGAGCGAATCGACCTGTCTTCCGAGGCGGATGTCGGCAACAATGGCGCCGTTGGGTCCGGCCCGTCACTGAGGTCGATGACGACCATGAGCGCGTTTGCAACAGATCGGCAAATTAGGGAGATTCTCGCATGAGGATACGCATTGTGTCGATGGCCGTTCTCGCCCTGGGAATCGGGGCGTCGGTGAGGGCGGACGACGGTGCTTCGCCTTCGCCGCCGGCTCCGGGACTGGTCGATGGTCGCTTTGGTCAGGCGCTCGATGCCCGCAAGGGAGGGACCATTGCTCCGGCCGACGACCGCTTCGAACAGCGTCCGCTGACGGTCGAACTGTGGACACAATTGCTCGATCGCGAGGCCGGCGCGGTCTTGCTCTCCCATGAAGCACCGACGTCGGGGTCGCACTGGGAACTGGTGATCCTGCCCGAGTCGGCCGACCTGGCGTTCCGGGCTCCGGGCCTAAGCCCCGCGATCGTCACGGCCGATGGCCCCATCGGTGATGGCCAGTGGCATCATGTTGCCCTGTTACTCGAATCGAATCGGGTGCGGGTGGTCGTCGATGGCGAACTTCGAGCCAACGAGGAGGTGGAGGACCACCCGAACGCTCCTCCTCAGCGGAGTGGCCTGGCGGTGGGAACTCGGATCGAGGATCGACGCCCAAACGCTGTCTTGATTGACGATGTGCGGATTTCCAGTGGGCTTCGGGACGTCGTCACCCCACCGAGCACGGCGTTTGTGACGGATGAACAGACGATCGTGCTCTGGAATTATGATGAGTCTGAGGCCGAGTACCTGGCGCGCTGGACCCCCGGCGGCGAGACGAATCAGCGAGGACTGCCCTACCCTCACAAGTTTGGTGCCTACGAGTTTCAAGAAGATCCTGATTGGATCGACGGCCGCTGGCAAGGAACCGACAAGGGGCCATTTGTCAGCCATTCCACGCAGATCCCGCAACGACAGCTCGGGCCGAAGACGTTCACCCTGTTCCTGGGTCCGGATCGCTCGACGACCGCCGTCTTCGACCTGGAACGTTGCGGGATTGTCGCCGGGATGACCCAATCGACCTGGAAGACCGATTCCATGCGATTCGGGCTGCTTCGAAAGCCGACCCTGGAGGGATCACTGCAGAGTTATGTGTCTCCAGGGAAACTCTGGAGAACGCCTCCGAGCGACTCCCACCCCGATCCGCAGCCGGTTGATCCGAAGAACCTGGACTACCAGGGGCTAAGGTTGCATGAGAATCAGGTTGTGCTGATGTCTCGGGTGCTTGGGGGGACGGTGATCGAGGCGTGTCGGGAAGCTCGGCAGGGGGACGTGGTTGCTGTTGCTCGAATGCTCAAGGTCGATGGACTCTCCGCCCCCGCCTGGTTGACGCTCGCCGAGTGGCCGGTGCCAGCGGATGTCTGGAACGAGGAATCGTTGTCCTTCGCCACCGCCACCGCAGAGGATGGCACGGCGTACGCGATCGCCGTTCGGTCGGACCTTGGAACCACGTCGCTTGTCGTTCGGGGAGGAGATGTTTGTCTCCCCATCGGAGCGGGAACCGAGTGGTCGGGCGAGGTGTTCCTCTGGTCTGGACCGGCCGAGCAGCTCGAAGCCGTGCTTGCGATGGCACGATCAACGGAGGCGGGCGAAGCGATCGAGGAGTTGCTGAAGCCGGGGCCGCGACGGTGGGGAGATCCGATCGTCACGACCGGGACGATCGGGGCCGACGATGGTCAGTCTCCCTACGTCATTGATACCGTTACGGTTCCCTACGAGAACCCGTTTCAGGCACTGTTCTTTATCACTGCCATTGATTTCTTTCCCGATGGATCGGCCGCAGTTGCGACTGCTCACGGAGATGTCTGGATTGTTCGAGGTCTTGACCGTGATCTTCAGGCCGTGTCGTGGCAGCGGTTTGCGACGGGCCTGTACCAGCCGTTGGGATTGAAGGTGGTGAATGGCTCGGTCATCGTGCTGGGACGTGATCAACTCACGAAACTGGTTGACGAGAATGAGGACGGGGAGGCCGATCGCTACGAATCGTTTAATCACGATCTGGTCATTCAAGGGCTTGATCACGCCTACGCCATGCGGCTGGAAACAGACATCGAGGGAAATTACTACTTTCTCAAATCAGGAGCAGGTCCGCACGGAAGCGCTTTGATCAAGGTCTCGGCGGACGGATCGGAGCTTTCGGTGGTGGCCCGGGGGTTCCGGCATCCGTACGGCATGGGGATCGGCCCCGACAATCAGATTACGGTGGCCGATAACGAGGGGAACTGGGTGCCCTCATCGAAGATCGACCTGATCCGCGAAGGGGGATTTTACGGCTATCTCGCCGGTGCTCCTGAAGCGCCCGAGGGAGTCGTGCCCGATCCCCCACTCTGTTACATCCCCAAGGCGGCCGATAATTCGAGCGGCGGTCAGGTCTGGTACACCGGAGATCGTTGGGGAGACTACCATCAGAACGGCATGCTTCACCTCTCCTGGGGCCGATGCACGTTGCATGCGGTTTTGCAGGAGGTCGTTGATGGAATTCACCAGGCGGCGACGGTGCGGTTTCCAGGGCTGACCTTCCTCTCGGGCTCGGGAGAAGCGGTCTTCCACCCGATCGATGGTCAGCTTTATGTGGTGGGTCTGAACGGCTGGCAAACCGGAGCGGCCGCCGATGGCAGCCTTCAGCGCGTGCGTTACACCGGGCGCCCGATTCACATGCCGGCCGCCCTTCAGGTGTATGAAGATGGTCTGCTGCTGAGTTTCTCAGAGCCGATTGACGCGGCAACTGCTGCCGATGTGAAACGCTACCGGGCGGAACAGTGGAACTATCGGTGGTCGAGCATCTATGGATCGTTTCACTATTCGGCGAGTGACCCGGCCCGAATCGGTCACGATCCGGTCACGATTCAATCGGCGGAGCCCCAGGAGGATGGCCGGAGCGTCTTTCTTCGGATCGACGGGCTGAAACCCATCGATCAGTTCTGGCTTTCGACCGATCTGGTGGCCGAGGACCAATCTCCCCTTCGGTTCGATCTGTACGCGACGATCCACGCACTCCGGGCCTCGGAGTCGCGGTCGCCGTGAAACCCGGTTGGATCAGGGGGGCGAGTTCAGAAAAGGCTCTGGATGGGGGCCCCTTCGGCCAGGAGGCTGAAGGGGCGCCCTTGACGATCGGTCGCTTCCAGGTCGTGAATGCCCATGGCATGGTAAACCGTGTGTGTCACATCGGCGGGCGTGACGGGCCGATCGGCCGGATAGGCGGCAATCCGGTCGCTCGATCCATACGTCTGTCCCCCTTGAATGCCACCCCCGGCCAGGAGCACGCTCATGCAGTGGGTCCAGTGATCACGCCCGGCGCCCGATTCACCGCCCGACCGGGGATCGCCGATCTGGGGTTTGCGACCCATCTCGCTGGTGACCATCACCAACGTCTCGTCGAGCAGGCCGCGATCGTGCAAGTCGCCCAGCAAGCCAGAGACCGCCCGATCGAATTCGGGAAGAAGATATTCTTTCAAGCAATTGAAGTTGTTTCCATGGGTGTCCCAGCCGCCGGCACTCTTGCAGCGGTTGGCGATGGAGCGGTCTTCGAGCCAGAAGACAGTAATGAACGGCACCCCGGCCTCGACCAGTCGGCGGGCCATGAGCAAGCTCATGCCGTTGGTCGTCTCGCCGTATCGGGCTCGAACGGCTTCGGGTTCGTCGAGGAGGTTGAAGGCGCGAGAGGTTCCGGCAGACGCGAGCAAGCCCAGGGCTTTCTCTTCGTGGGTGGAGTAGGTCTGGACGGCACTGACCTGATCGAGGTCGCGGCGAGCGTCGTCGATGGTGTCGAGCAGGGCTCGACGGGCAAGCAGTCGCGGGTGGTTCACGTCGGCCTGAAGGGTGAGGGCCGGAACTTGAAACCTTAAGGGGGTCTCACGGTCGCCTATCAGGTAGAGCGGATCGTGTTCCACGCCGATTCGGGCGGCGAACTGGCCGGGGCGTGTATAGGGGGCTTGGCTTGGCTTGTGAGGCAACGAGATGGCGTTGGTCAGGTTGGGATGAGGGGGGCGCCGAGACGCGACCACGCTTCCCATGAATGGCCAGTCATCGGGCTGCGGAGTGCGATCGTTCCCCATGCTCAGGAACGTCGGGTCGGGTTGATGCCCGGTCAATTGATAATAGTAGCCTGCATGATGATCGTTGGTGGAGACGGACCCGCCCACCGAATTGATGACCGCAAGGTGATGCGACTGCCTGGCCAGCAAGGGCAAGTGTTCACACAACCGGATGCCGGGCGCAGAGGTGGCGATGGGTTGAAACGGACCTCGGAATTCGGCCGGGGCATCCGGTTTCATATCCCAGGTGTCAATGTGTGAGGCACCCCCGCAGAGGAAGAACAGGATGGTCGAGCGGGCGGACCCTGGCGGTCGTCCGGCGGCTTCCGTCTCTCGCCCGATGGCCAGACCGGGGGCTCCGAATTGCAGACCGGCGACCCCCATGCCCGAGGCGACGAGAAACGTTCTGCGCGAGTTACGATTTCGATCTGATCCGTTTCTGTACGCCATCTGTCCTGGCTCCCGGCTCATCACGCTCGTCGTGGGTGTCGATTCCATCGCCGAGTCATCTTTCGGGCGATTGTCCTCCGTCGGGCAGCCTTCGTCCAGCCCGCATCGGGAAATCAGCCCTCAGAACCAGATTTGACAACGGATCCAGAACAGGTCGCTGCTGTTTCGGCGGGTTCCGGTGCGTTCGTTCAACAGGACCGGAGAACCGAACATGGAGCGCTGCCAGTCGAAATAGAATTTGACATAACGATTTGCGTACCAGTTGAATCCGATGTCGGTCATCACGATGTCTCGGGTCCAGTGGTCGGGATCGGCAAGCTCGTACTCGAACACCTCGCGTCCGAGTTGCAACTGGCTGATGCGAGCGAAGACTTCGAGGGCGCCGGGACCATAGAGACCCCGACTCGGTGAGAAGGGACGCAGCGGGACGATAGTGGTGCGAGCGTGCGGTTCCTCGCCGGTCAGGAACCGAGCGGCGGTCACGTGATAACCGATCACCGGAACGGTTGCTCGGCGAGGTGAGCCAAGCTTTTCAAATTGATAGCGACCTGCCTGCACTTCCGACTCAAACGACCATCCCCCTCCGTAATAGGCCAGGTGAAGCGCTCCCTGATATCGCTCTCCAAACGACCGAACGTCTTCCTCAAAATCGAGGAAGCTGATCGATGCGGCCGAGGCCTCCCGGCTGTTTTCTGTCGCTTGAATGGAGGTCCGAAGCGGCATCGGGCGTTCCTCGTTGTCCCGAACCGTCAGGCCCCCGGCCAAGGAGCCGCCCAGGTTGAGATAGCGCAGCCTCGGGAATCGTTCGCTAGTGAGAAAGGGCCGCCAGTTGAGGTATCCCACCGCTTCTCGGGTGGAGTTGATGTCGGCAATCCCGAGCGTTCCTCCGGAGAATCCCCCGACGGCATATTCGAGGCGTCCGTCGCGGAGATAGCCCCATGCCATCAGACCAGCCTGCCGAGACAGACCAAAGTTCATGGGGTAAAGGGATCGTTCCGGGGTGATGAAGTACGGTTCGAGGTGGTCGTACCAGTCAAAACTGTAGGGGACGATCGATCGGCCAAACTTGATCTGAAATCCTTCGTTAAACCGGAAATTCACGAAGCCATCGAGCAGGTCGAGCACCCCTTCCAGACTGCGCTGGAAGGAGACTTCATATTCGATTGGCCGGGTGAGATGACCGGCGAGGTAGAATCGCGTTCGAGGGAGATACAGCCCGCTCGTCGCCGGGTCGAGATCGCCGGGGGCAAAGGCTTTGAAATCCACCTGATTGAGAACCCGAACGCTCAGACTCAGTTCTTCGTCTGGGGTGAACAGCTCGAACCCTTCGCCGACCTTGCCGAGGAGTCGGGGCTCGGTTCCAGGAGCGAAGATTGGGAACGCACGACCGGGGCCTACGATGACTCGATCAAGTGTCTCGTCGGCCTCGGCCTCGGCGAACGGGTCGGGTTCCTCGGCCGACCGCAACACGGATGTGTCAGCCGGTCGCACGAGGTCGTCGGTTGGTTCGTCTAGCCGA
Source organism: Tautonia marina (assembly GCF_009177065.1). NCBI lineage: Bacteria > Pseudomonadati > Planctomycetota > Planctomycetia > Isosphaerales > Isosphaeraceae > Tautonia > Tautonia marina. Next base: position 48,719 of record NZ_WEZF01000022.1, on the reverse strand, counting down.
TCCAGGAGGCCGCGATACCGCGCTTCGAGGTCCTGGTAGCGTTGATCTCGTTCCGCCTCGCGACTCAAGACGGCGTCGTATTGCTCAAGGAGGCGGCGGTTAAGTTCTTCGAGCCGTCGCACGCGTTCGGCCAGATCGTCCGTGTTCTCCGCTCCTGCGGATTGTTCTGCCGCGGAGGGAAATTCGGGGGCCTCCTGTGCGACCGCCGATCTCGTCATCGGCAAGACCGATCCGAGGCAGAGTGCGAACCAGACGGATCGACTCCAGTCGGTGTTCGGCACGATGACTCCTCAGCCCGAGGTCTGTCGATGGCTCGGTTTCTACGACCTGCAGAATTGCGAGACATTCATCGTGATCTTCGGCGGGATCGGGTCGACGGCTTGAGCAGATTTTGACGATTTTGCTGTCTTTTTGGTCTGTCTGGTTTGCGGGGATGGCCGACCATCATGGTATCCTGGCACGCTCGGGAGTCGCGTGGATGAACGACGCTTCGGGGGTGAGGTTCGTGAAGACCAAAGTTGAGATCGTTCGAGACTGGTTACCTCGCTATACGGGACGCCCGATCGAGCAATTCGGGCGTTATGTTCTGCTCACAAACTTCCTTCAGTATGTTGAACTGTTTGCGCAGCGGTTTGGTGCCGAAATTGTGGGGCGTGATCGACCCATGCAATCGGCCGTGGCCGAGAATCTGACGATTCTCAACTTCGGCATGGGTAGCGCGATGGCCGCGACGGTCATGGACCTTCTCTCGGCAATCGAGCCGAAGGCGGTGCTCTTTCTGGGAAAGTGCGGTGGATTGAAGAAAACCAAGGTCGGGGATTTTGTGCTCCCGATTGCAGCGATTCGGGGAGAAGGGACGAGCAACGACTACATCCCCCCGGAAATCCCCGCCCTGCCCTCCTTCCGGCTCCAACGTGCGGTGTCCTCGACCATTGTTCGACACAACCGAGACTACTGGACCGGGACCGTTTACACGACCAATCGGCGTGTCTGGGAGCATGACTCCGCCTTCAAATCGTATCTGCGCAAGACCAGGGCACTCGGGATTGACATGGAAACCGCAACGATCTTTATCGTTGGGTTTGTCAATCATATTCCCAAAGGAGCACTTTTGCTCGTGTCGGATAACCCGATGACTCCCGAAGGGGTGAAGTCGTCTCGGAGTGATCGAAGCGTTTCCGAGAAATACGTCATTCCCCACCTGGAGATCGGAATTGATGCCTTGATCGAACTTCGCGATTCCGGTGAATCGGTCAAGCACCTTCGTTTCGAGTGACCTCGTGCGGGAGGAATCGGATCATGCCCCAGGTGACCGTCGAGATCTGCGTGGAGGGGCTCGCCTCGGCGCTGGCTGCCGGAGCGGGAGGCGCCGATCGCGTGGAGCTTTGTGAACATTTGGCAGTCGGTGGCGTGACTCCGTCCGCCGGTGCCATTGCAGTGGCCTGCCAATCGCTGAAGATTCCCGTTCATGTGCTCATTCGACCGAAGGCTGGAGACTTCGTCGTCTCCGACCTGGAATTTCAGGCCATGCGGCACGATGTTGCGACTGCCCGATCCCTGGGAGCCGCTGGGGTCGTGCTGGGCATTCTCAACCCCGATGGAACGGTGGATGAGGCGCGAACCGCCGTACTGATCACCGAGGCGAGACCGATGACCGTGACCTTTCATCGAGCCTTCGATCAGGTTCCGGACCCAGTCCAAGCCCTGGAATCACTGATCACCCTCGGGGTCGATCGGGTCTTGACCTCCGGGCAGGCGGAGTCGGCGCGAGCGGGAAGAGTTCGGCTGGGCGAACTTCATTCCCGAGCGGCAGGACGGATCATTGTGCTGGCGGGAGGGAAGATCCAGGATGACGATTTCCCCGCCTTGACGGCGATGGGGCTTCACGAGCTTCATGTCGGTTCCGCCGCGTGTGAGTCCGGGAAGACTGAGGTTCAGGCGGTCCGTCGGATCATGCACGCGGCGGCCTTGTGCTCACGATCATGAGCCGAAGGTTTGGGCGTAGAGCCGAGGCGGGCGGGAAGAACGAACGTCTCCGAGAGTTCGAGCGCCTTGCGGAGAGTTCGACTCACGGTCATCCTTTGACCAGGACAGGTGGCTGAAGCTGCATCTCAGAGAGGAATGTTCTCCAATGATTCGACGGCATCCGGGACGCGATCGTGGTGCATGGGTTTGGTCGATTCTGCTAGTTGGTCTAGCCCTCACAGCCGGATCGGAGGACGTTTCGGGTGCGGATCGACCGAACATCCTGTTTGCCATCGCGGATGACTGGTCGGCCGATCATGCAGGGGCTTATGGCTGCACATGGGTGCAAACGCCTTCCTTTGATCGTGTCGCACGCGAAGGGGTCTTGTTCTCGAACTGTTTCACCTCGAACCCCAAATGCTCTCCCTGCCGCGCTAGTATTCTGACGGGTCGGAACACCTGGCAACTGGAGGAAGCATGCTGTCACTTCGGCTTGTTTCCCGCGAAATGGCCGGTATATCCCGACCTGCTTGAAGACGCCGGCTATGTCGTCGGCTACACGGGGAAAGGTTGGGGGCCGGGTGATTATCAGGCCGGAGGATTTTCTCGGAATCCCGCCGGGCCGAACTTCAGCGAACACCGAGCACGCCCCCCTCTCCTCGCCATGTCAAACGTTGATTACGCCAAGAACTTTGAAGCGTTTCTTGACGTGAGAGATCCCGATCGGCCGTTTTGTTTCTGGTATGGAGCGTTCGAACCCCACCGAGACTACGAGGCAGGAGCCGGACTGCGTGCCGGTCGGGATCCGCAAGCGGTGGACGTGCCCTCCTACTACCCGGACCATCCCACGATCCGGAGCGATCTGCTCGATTACGGTCTTGAAGTGGAATGGTTTGATACGCACCTGGGCCGAATGCTCGACCACCTGGAAGCGATTGGCGAGCTTGAGAACACGATCATCGTGGTCACCTCCGATCATGGCATGCCGTTTCCTCGGGTGAAAGGGCAAATTTACGATCATGGGTTTCGGCTTCCACTCGCGATTCGGTGGGGAGCCAAGGTGCCTTCGGGACGGACGATTGACGACTTCATTAACGTTCGGGATTTTGCCCCCACGTTCCTGGAGGCCGCTGGAGTCGCGGTTCCGGATTCGGTGACGGGGGAGAGTTTCTTCAAAACATTGACCGCGCAGGGTACGGGATGGGTCGATTCCACTCGAAACCGAATGGTCATCGGCAAGGAACGCCATGACCTGGGCCGCCCCGACGACACAGGGTATCCGGTCCGAGCGATTCGAACGCCTGAATACCTTTACATTCACAACTACGAGCCGGATCGCTGGCCTGCCGGAAATCCCGAAACGTCCTACCCCAACTGTGACAATAGTCCGACAAAAACATTGCTGACATTTCGTTTCGACGAGTTTTATCGACTCAGCTTCGGGAAGCGACCGAGGGAAGAATTTTACGTCCTCGCTGATGATCCGGACTGCGTGACCAATCGCGCCGCCGACCCCGAGTTCCGTGCCATCAAGGAAACGCTTCGAGATGAAATGGAAGCGATCCTCCGTGCCGAGGGGGATCCTCGCATGTTCGGGCTCGGTTGGATGTTTGAGACGTACGAGTACACCGGCGCTCGTAATCACTCGTATGCTAACTGGTTGAAGAATCATCGGGAGTAACGCGTGTCAGAGAAGATGATCCGTTCCGCATGGCGGCCGATGATGACGGCGTTCCTGCGAACGTTCAATCTCGTTCCGTCGCACGACCCTGATTGCGTACAGTAGAAGGGACGTAGGGAGGCCCCGTCGCGGAGGCGGGCCTGCCGGACCGAGTGCGAGGGAGACCATGCGGGAATCATTTACGGCAGGTGCCCAGCGCGTTCTCGAACGTGCCGAGCAGCTTGCCCGACTGCGCCAATCCGAGTCTGTGGAACCGATCGATCTCCTGGCCGCGTTGATCGGGGAAACCGAGAGCCGGGCCTCGGTGATGATTGCCGAGTTCGGCATCTCGCTGGAGGAGCTTCGAACGATTGCGGAGCCGGTTGAACTTCCTGGGGCCGAACCGGAGCTGGTAACCGGGGAGGAGGAGGATCGGGGGGGGCTGCCTCATTCCCATTCCCTGCGCTTGACCCTGACCGAGGCCACCATTCGGGCTCGGTCTCTCGATCGCTCGCAAGCCATCGGGACTGAGCATTTGCTGGTCGGATTGCTCGGCTCCAACGATCCGGTTGCGGTCCACCTGAGCGAGGCTGGGCTCCAGATGGATCTGTTGATGGAGCGGATTGCCGGGGTCAACGCGCTGGAGTCGGGCCCCATCCCAATGTCCGAGGATTTGCCGGCCCCCGTGCTGGCCGATCCCGGAGAAGTGAACGACCTCGCTCGTATTCTCGACGCATCGGCGAACCGTGCACGCGAAGGTTTGCGGGTTATCGAGGATTACTCGCGATTCGTGCTGGAAGATCCTGGTCTGACCCGACGGTTGAAGGATGTCCGGCACCGCTTCGGCGACGCGATTCGCGGATTTGACCCCGATTGGCTGATTACCGCACGCGACACGCCGGGTGATGTCGGCACCCACATCATGGCCAGCGACGAGGGGGCCCGAGAACATCCTCGGGCTGTCTTGATCGCCAATTTCAAACGGACCGCCGAAGCTCTGCGGACGTTGGAAGAGTATACCAAGGTCTTCGATCAGTGGCTTGCAGGCCGATTCGAAGTCTTGCGTTATGATGTCTATACGCTTGAGAAGCGCGTGATGGCCGCCGTGGTTGCTCGCGGAGCACTCGAACAGGCACGTTTGTATGTCCTGGTCGGTGGCCTTCCGACCCTCGGCGACCTGACCTGGATTGTCGAGGAGGCGATCGCGGGAGGTGCCGACGTGATTCAGTACCGGGAGAAAGGATTCCCCGATCGAGTCATCCTCCAGCGAGCGCGAGAGGTTCGCATTCTGACGGCTCGCGCCGGGGTGCGCTTCATCATGAATGATCGGCCAGACCTGGCCCGGCTCGCGTCGGCCGATGGGGTTCATCTGGGGCAAGATGACCTTTCGGTGCGTGATGCTCGCCGCGTGGTGGGGCCGAACATGCTGATCGGTGTTTCGACACATGAACCCTCTCAGCGCGATGCGGCCATCCGAGATGGGGCGAACTATCTCGGGGTTGGTCCAGTCTTTCCCAGTCGAACCAAAGATTTTGATGCCTTTGCCGGACTGAGCTACGTCCGGCAAGTCGCTGAGGAAACCACGATTCCCTGGTTTGCGATTGGGGGAATCACCGAGGAGAATCTGGACGAGGTCCTCGAGGCCGGAGCAACCCGGATCGCGGTGTCGTCTGCGGTGGTTCATGCCGATCGACCACGGCTGGCCGCGCAGTCGTTCAAGGCTCGACTGGTTGAGTGGCAGGACACTGAGCAATGACGTTCTCTCGAAACCATCCGGCCTGGAGACGATTGGGCGAGGACGTTTCGCTCGGCGAACTGACCGCGAAACGCTGGGATGCGATCATCGTGGGGGCGGGGCATAATGGGCTGACGTGCGCGGCTTATCTCGCTCGGGCCGGGATGGACGTTCTGGTCCTGGAGGCTCGTGATCCGATCGGTGGAGCTTGTACGATCCATGAGCCGTGGCCAGGTTATTCTGTGTCTCCCTGTGCGTATTTGCTGGGGTTGCTGCATCCGAAAGTGATGGATGAACTGAGGTTGATCGATCGAGGGCTTCGCTGGACCCCGGCCACGTCGGGGTTGTTCGTGCCGTTTGACGATGGGGCGAGTCTTCAACTCTGGGACGACGACGAGCGGTGCGAGGCGGAAATCCGCCGTCTCTGCCCGGAGGATCTTGAAGGGTTCCGAGCCTTTTCCCAGGTCAAGCGACGGCTTCGTGATGCGCTCCGGCCTCCCAATGACGCGGATTTGTGGCTGGATCCGGAACCGTCCCGAGCGGTCATTGAGGATCGCCTCGGTAACGATTCCGAGGCTCGATCACTGCTGTTCGAGTGGTCGATGGTTGAGTATGTCGAACGCTTTTTCCGCTCCGAGTACCTTCAAATGGCCTATCTCGGTCAGGGGGTGATCGGCACCAACGCCAGCCCACACGACCCTGGAACCGCCTCGATCCACTTTCATCACCAATCGGGGCGACTCGGCGGGATTCCCGGATCCTGGGGTTATGTTGAAGGAGGCATGGGGATGGTCTCCTTCCTGATCGCCGAGGCTGCCCGAGAGGCTGGGGCCGTCATCGTCAGCGGTTTGCACGTCGCCCGGATTGTGCCGGGTGAGGGAGTTGAACTGGAATCAGGTGAACGTCTTTGCACGTCAGTGGTTGTTTCCAACGCCGATCCGAAATCAACGCTTGCAATGCTCGGGAACCTCGCCGATCCCTCCTGGCGAGATCGGGTCGATGCCATCCCGAGGATCGGATGCACGGTCAAGGCCAACGTCGCGCTCAGCGAGTTGCCGAACTTTCGCGCCCGGCCGGGCACCGACGAGCCTCATCATCGAGGCCAGGTCAACACACCGCTCACGAAGGACGAGTGGGCCGCGTCGTTTGCCCAGGCCCGTGCCGGACGGTTGCCGGATCGACTCTGGTCGGAACTCTATTTCCAGACAACCGCGGACCCGAGTGTTGCTCCCGCAGGAATGCAGACGATGAGCGTCTTCGCTCAGTATGTTCCTCACACCTTTGCCGAGGGGGATTGGGACAGTCGACGCGAGGAGGTGGTCAACGCGATTCTCGACTCGCTCGCACGGCACTGCTCGAATGTTCCCGAGGTGGTGCGAGCGATCGAGGTCCTGGGGCCGCCCGACATCGAACGTCGAGTCGGCCTCTCGGGCGGACATATTTTTCAAGGGGAATGTCTGCCGTCGTTCATGTGGGATCGCCGCCTGTTCAGCCGAACTCCCATGCCGGGGGTCTATCTCTGCGGCGCCGGGACGCATCCCGGCGGCAGTGTCATGGCGGTGAACGGTCGGAACGCGGCGATGTGTGTGCTGGCCGATCGGGCTCAGGTCGTGTAATCGGCATTCAAGCGAACGTACTCGGCCGTCAGGTCGCAGGTCCAGAAGCGGGCCGAAGCGTCACCGTGCGTCAGGGTCAGGGTGATGCGGACCTCTCGGTTCGCCTTCATTCGCTCCGAGACGGCGGCGGCGTCGTAATCGAGCGGCACACCGTTGCGATAAAGTGGAACACCGTCAAGTTCCAGCGAGAGTTCCGATTCTTCGAACATCACTCCCGCGTAACCAGCCGCGGAAACGATCCGTCCCCAGTTCGGGTCGGCGCCGTGAATGGCGGTTTTCACGAGGGGGCTATCGGCCACGGCTCGGGCAATTTGGGTGGCCTGCTCGCGATCGCGGCATCCCTTGACCTCGATGGTGATCAGGTGCGTGGCCCCCTCGCCATCGTCTGGGATCATCCGCGCCAGGCTTTCACACGTGTCGCGGACCATTCCTGCAAACATCTTCAGGTCGGCACCCATCAAGGGCAACTCTCCTCGAGAGCCGGAAAGCATCAAGACTGAATCATTCGTGCTGGTGTGGCCCTCGACGGAGATGCAATTGAATGTCTCATCGACCACGTCGTGAAGGATTCCGGAGAGTGCCCCCATCTGCACCCGAGCGTCGGTGATCAGAAAGCCGAGCATCGTGGCCATCCGAGGACCGATCATCGCCGCCCCCTTTGCCAGGCCAAGCAGGCGGATGGTCTTCCCAGTCTCGGTCCTCCGACGCATCGAGACGATTTTCGGTCGGGTGTCGGTGGTCAGGATGGCTTCAGACGCATCAAGAAACCCCTTCGGATCGTCCGTCGCCGCATCGAGGGCCTGGATGAGACCGGCCTCGATGCGGTCCATCGGGAGTTGATGGCCAATCACTCCTGTCGATGCAATCAGGACGTGCTCCGGCTGGCAGTTCAGGCGAGTCGCGGCCAGTTCGGCGGTTCGTTTCGCGTTTTCGAACCCCTGGGCTCCGGTCGCGGCATTGGCGTTTCCGGCGTTAATCACAATGGCCCGAATCGCTTCCGAGGGAACGATCGCGCGGTCCCACTGTACCGGGGCGGCCGCAATCCGGTTGGTGGTAAACGTTCCCGCCGCCGAGCAGGTCGAGTCGGCCACGATCACCGCCAGATCGGGTAACCCACTCGGCTTGATTCCCGCCTTCACCCCGGCGGCTCGAAATCCTGCGGGAATTTCCAATGATGTTGAATCGCTCACAAGAATGCTCCTCCGCCCCACGCCTGCCGTGTTTTACTGGGCTGTGCAGCCACCGTCGATAAAGAGGGTCGCGCCGGTCATGTAACTGGAGGCGTCGGACGCCAGGAAGACCGCTGCGGGGCCGAGCTCTTCCGGATCACCCCACCGGCCGATCGGAACCTTGGCTTCCATCGCGGCCTTTTTCTCCGGATCGTTCAGGAGAGGCAGGTTGATCTCCGTGGCGAACGGACCGGGGCAGAGGGCATTGACATTGATCCCGAACGGGGCCAGTTCCAGGGCAAGCGTCTTCGTCAGCAGGGTCATTCCCCCTTTGCTCGAACAGTAGGGGGTCCGCTCGGCCAGGCCGATCTCACCCAGCATGCTCGACACGTTGATGATGCGTCCCCAGCCGTTTTTCTTCAGGACGGGCACTGCCGCGCGGCAGAACAGCCAGGAGCCCTTCAAATTCGTGTCAAGGACGAGATCCCATTCTGACTCTTCGAGCTGTTCGATTGGGCGGCGAATGTTGATGCCTGCATTGTTGACCAGGATGTCGAGCTTGCCGAACCGCTCGACGGTCGCCGCGACGGCAGCCTCGACCTGATCGGCCTTCGTCACCTCGACGGCGAGCCCGACGACCTGCTGGCCGGTTGATTCAGCGATCTCCCGAGCGACGGCATCTGCTCGATCTTGCTCCCGAGCCGTCAACGCAACCGAGGCGCCGGCCGAGGCCAGTGCCTCGGCCATCACTCGCCCCAGCCCTCGGGCTCCTCCACTAATCAACGCCACCCGTCCCTCAAGTCGAAAGCGATCGATTGCCGCCATTGAGCCGTACCCTAGTCGTTCGAGAAACCCCGACGCCCCGAAGGTCGCCTCGATCCCGATCCGCTTACCACCGCAGACCGATCTCGGACACGAAAGGTTCCCTCGTTTGATCTTGCTGAAGGCCCCTAGCCTACTGCCCCCCGCCGGAGAGGGCCATCCCCCGCCCCTCGTGCCGAGGATATCGCCAGGAAGGGGAACTCCGGTCGCACTCAGGAACGCGGTTTCAGCGGTCCCGCCTGATTAAGACGGCAATTCGGGGGGAATGGGCCGAGGTTGTGGCGAATGGGCAAGTTGTTCGGTTCGTTCGATTTAGGGGCGTGGGGAAAATGGGCCGTTCAGTCAAGAGAGAGCATTGGGGGAACCGAATCAAAGGGTGAGCCTTGAGAAATGCCCTCCCGGGCTCGCCTGGCGGCCTTCCAGGGTCTGGGTCCGAAACATCTCTGAGCGTCGGAGAAACTGACGGAGCGACCATGACGAAGCGATACCTCCTCTTGATCCCGCTCATTGCGTTGCCGCTTGGTTCGTGGCTGGCTGTACGGCCGGCCGCGGCGTTTGTCGGCCATGGTCATGCTGGCAAAGGGTTGCCGGCTGTGGCCCCGATGGGTGGTGAGATTCTTCCCGGGCCGGTTTCCTATGAAGTCCGGCGTCGGACCGTACTGCAACCTGTCACCGAGACGGTGTTTGAAAGCCAGCAGGTGACCTCGGTTCGTGATGTCCACGAAACCGTGATGCGACCGCAAACCGTGACGACGCTCCAGTCGATCACCGAAACGCACCTCCAGGAGGTGCCCTATACCATCCAGAAACCGATCCAGCGGACCGAGTTCCGAGAGGAACAGTACACGGTACAGCGGCCGGTGACGCGCACGGTTTCCAAGACGGTGCCTTACACCGTCATGAGGCCGGTCACCGAGACGCACCTGAAGACCGTTCCCTATACCATCAAGCGTCCGATTACCGAGACGCACATGAAGACGGTTCCGTACACCGTCTGCCGCCCGGTCAAGGAAGTGAGCTACAAGACGGTGCCGATTACCGTCTGCCGCCCCGTGACTGAGACGCGGTACCGGAACGAGACGTACGTCGTCAAACGGCCGGTGACACACGTCGTTCCGCGAACTGTCTGCACGACCGTCATGAAGCCTGTTCCCCGCACGACCTACAAAACCGTGACCGAGACCATCTCGGTTCCGGAGGTCCGCACGGTGTTGCAGGCGCAAACCTACACGGTCATGGACACGGTCAAGCAGACGGCGTACAAGACCGTCCCGTACACCGTCACCCGTCCGGTGAAGGAGACGACCTTCCAGACGATCCGTGATGTGATCACGGTTCCGGTCAAGCGAACGGTCATGAAGGAAGTTCCCTACACCGTGAGCCGTCCGATCACCGAAACCGTGCTTCAGACACGGACCCGGAAGATCTGCCGGCCGGTGCAGGAGACGACCTTCAAGAACGTCTCGGAAACGATTTACCAGACTGTCACCGAGACGGCCTTCCGAGAGGTTTGCGAGACGGTTCCCGTCCCCCAGACCATCACCGAGCAGGTCCCGGTGGAATGTGGTGAGTGGATCACCCGCACCCGGTTCGTGCCCGGGATCACGGTGCCGGCCAAGGGCGGCGCGGTCGTTCCATCGGCCCAGAGTCCCGGCTCGGTCGTCACCGAGAAGGTCTTCGTGCCCAAGACGGTCATGCAGACCGTTTCCCGGACGGTCATGGTGCCGCAGGTCGTGCGGAAGCAGGTTCCTTACCAGGTTTGCCGACAGGTCCCCGTGACCATCTGCAAGCAGGTTCCGGTGACCCGGACCCGGCTGGTGAAGGAACGCGTGGTCGAGCAGGTTCCGGTGTCCGTCTGCCGGATGGTCCGCGAAACCCAGGTGAAGCTCGTCCCTCACACTGTCTGCGACATGGTCCCGCAGGAACGGGTTCGACAGGTTCCGGTGACCGTCTGCCGGATGGTTTCCGAGACCCGCACCAAGACCGTGCCATACACCGTCTGCCAGACGGTTCCCCGAACCTGTGTTAAGCAGGTCCCGGTCAAGGTCACGACCATGGTGCCGCGGAGCATTTGCAAAAAGGTTCCGGTGACCACCACGGTCATGGTGCCGCACAAGGTTGTGCAGACGGTTCCCACCACCGTGACCAAGGTGGTCAAGGAAACGGCCTGCCGCCAGGTGCCGTACACCGTCACCCGGACGATCAAGGAAACCCAGTACAAGACCGTTCCGGTGACCCACGTGCGGATGGTGAAGGAGACCCACACCAAGCAGGTGCCCTACACCGTCTGCCGCACGGTCTGCGAGACGGCCTACAAACAGGTTCCCGTGACCGTCTGCCGGATGGTCTCCGAAACCCGCACGAAGGTCGTCAATCAGACCATCTGCGAGATGGTGCCCGAGGTCCGGACCCGATGCGTGCCCTACACGGTTTGCGACATTCAGACGATCCCTTGCGTCAAGCGAGTGCCCGTCCAGGTCTGCAAGCAGGTGCCGGTCACGAAGACGATCTGCGTGCCTGAGACCGTCGTGCGTCAGGTCACTGACGTGAAGACGATCTGCGTGCCCCGGACCGTCACCCGTCAGGTGCCGGTTGAGGTCTGCGAGGTGGTGCCGGTCGTTTGCCCCACCCCGCAGGTGCCGGTCAAGAGCGTTGTGGCTTCGGCCCAATGTGCCCCGACCGACCTTCTGCCCGCGGCCGAAATCTGCCGGCCCAAGTGCGAGTTGCTCAGCCGGGTCTTCGGATGCAAGCGGTTCTGACAATCGCGCCTTGACCAACCACCGGCCCGACCGGGACGAGAACGTGACGGCTTGATTCACCCAGACAGGACCGACGCATCAGAGGGCGGGGTGTTGCTTCGCTCGAACCCTTCCGTCACGATCCGATCATCAAACGCCCCTCGCGCTTGCGGGGGGCGTTTTTTGTGCGCTCAACGGGTCCTCAGAAGTTGTTCAAGGCCCGGACGAAGTCGTTCGAAGGCTCGGGCTCGGTGGCTAAGCTGGTGCTTGACCAGGGTGCTCAGCTCGCCGAAGGTTTTGTGATATTCAGGGATGATGAACAACGGGTCGTAACCGAACCCCCCCTCCCCCTGGATCTGCCGGGCAATGCGACCCCGGCAGGCGCCCTCGGATTCCAGAACGATCTTTCCTGAAGGATCGGACAGGGCCAGGCTGCACACGAAGGCCGCCCCGCGCCGCTCGTCGGGCACGCTGGCCAGGGCATCGAGCAGCTTTCGGTTGTTCGCGTCGTCATCGCCGTGCGATCCGGCATAGCGAGCCGAGTACACCCCAGGCTCTCCGTTCAGGGCATCGACGGTCAGTCCTGAGTCGTCGGCGATGACCCACTGACCGAGGGCCTGCGCTGTTTCCGACGCTTTCTTTCGGGCGTTGCCGGCGAAGGTGTCGGCGTCTTCGACCACCTCGGGAGCGTCGGGGAAGCCATCAAGCGTCAGAACAACTAGGCGATCAAGTCGCGGGTTCGGCTCCCAGGGAGGGGCGATCAGGCCGATCATCTCGCGCCCTTTTTTGACGTTCCGGGTGGCGAGAATGATCGGAAACGGCGCTGCGGGTGCGTCACTCATGGTGAAAGGCTCAGGGGCGAACTCGATGGGAGTGGCTCGGGATGGAGTGGCGGGTGTCGGGGGCGGGCCAGGACCGTCAAGAGCGATCAGCCCTGGCCTGCCTCAATGGTATTGATCACTCGGATCGGGGAACTTCGAACACTGTGGTCGAGGGTGCGAGGTGCTGGGTGAACACCTTGCTGCCCTGACGCTTGGTTTCCACCTCGATGGTCATGGCGGCCTGTCGGACCTGATCGACCTTCGGGTCTTCCGGCGACTGGAATGCCCCTAGCATCACCCGGCTCGACGTCCGGTCATGATACACATAGGGCTGCACTCCCAGCGAGCGCACAACCTCGTTCTTGGCCAGGAGCGAGGCAAGCTTCTCGGCGTCTTCGTGAGCGGTGCGGAGAGGGCTCTTGTCGAAGACCTTCGGGAAGTTGATCACCGACTCGTCCGGACCACTCAGCGCCGCCCGACCGGAGAATTCAGCGACGACCAGCGTGTACGGTGCCGGGCACTTGTAGATACTGTTCGGCGTTCCCTTGTTCATGCGAACGACCAGGGGATCAAGCGGCTTGACGAACCCGGAGCGAAGCACTTCGGGATCGACCACGGCCCCCGGAGGTAGTTGCGGAACGGCGGCCGACTTGGCTCGGCCGGGATAGAGATCCTGAGCCGGCAGGAGCGGATTGGTCGTCACAAAGGCTCGATCCAGGCCCTTGCCGTTTCGCCAGGGGAAGATCGAGTGGTGATCGGCAATCGCTCGCGGCTTGAGCTTCTTGATCTGGGTTTGCAAGTCCTTGGCCTGGTCGATGGTTGCGCAGTTGCCGGCCATGACGACCGCCTCGTCGGTCACGCGGTCGAGTTCGGGAGGGCTGACATACGGTTGATCGATCTCTCGATCCGAGGTGGGCGGAATCCCTCGCTGGTTGCTGTTGCCGGGCTTGAGCTTCAAAAAGTAAACATACGCCGGAATCCGATGTTCGGATCGAAGCTCGATCGCCAGCGCCTGGGCACGCTGCACGGCGTAGTCGCCCCGGAAAATGTGGGCCGCGACCATGAACGGCCCGGCCTGCCGGGTCAAGAGGTACGGCTCAATTGGGTCGGTCGGTAAGAACGCGGGCGGAGCCTCTTGCCCCGGATCGACCGGAGCCGGCAGCACCGCGCCATTCTGGAAGACCTGGGTGTCGGTCGTTCCCTCAGCCTCCGGAGCCGGGCTAGGGGCCGGGGGCTGCTGGGTCGGAGGCACCTGGAAGAACGGACGGTTCAGCGGCTCGGCAACCGGGGTCGGGGCGGGACCGCGGGGGGCGCCTCCCCGCACCTGAGCCAGGACTGCCCCGGGCGCGGTCGCGGCCAGGGCCAGAGCCATGCTGGTCGAGAAAAGGACCGATTTCATCGGCGATCCCCCATCCTGACGGGTTCGCGTACCAAAAGGTTCGATCGTGATCACGTCATACGCGAAACCCACCGGAGGAGATGACGTCTCCTCAGGTGAGATCGGCGTGAGAGCGTCAAGAGGTGAGGTCGAGGACAGCCGACGCGCAGACGGGCGAGCCGTGTCTTAACACATCCCCCAACCGCTGCGAAGAGCAATTCGAGAGCGAGGTTCGAGGACCGGCGATTGCCACCCTCGGAGTTGCCCAAAGCTCGTGCCTTCTCAGAACGGCCAGTCGGCGCCGAGGGCCTCCTGCTGGGCGGTCGTGAGCAGGTCGAGTCCGTGCTCAGCCAGGTCGAGCAGTTCGGTCAGTTGATTGCGGCTGAAGGTGCCCCCTTCGCCCGTCCCCTGCACCTCAACAAGCCCGCCGCCGCCCAGACGGACGACGTTCAGGTCAACCTCGGCCCCCACGTCTTCCACGTAATCGAGATCAAGCAGCGCTTGCCCATTGACGATCCCGACACTCACGGCAGAGACGCTGTCCTTCAAGACGGCGCGGGTGGCATCGGGGCCGATCGTCGCCAGAAGGGCATCAACGACCGCCACAAACGCCCCGGTAATCGCCGCGGTGCGGGTGCCGCCGTCGGCGTCGATCACCTCGGCGTCGATGTGCAGGGTTCGGGGGCCAAGGGCTCGGGTATCGACGGCCGCGCGGAGGCTCCGGCCGATCAGACGCTGGATCTCGGTCGATCGGGAGTCGGCCCGCCGCTCCTTCCGGGGCGAGGTGCTGCCCGGCAGCATCATGTATTCGGCGGTTAGCCAGCCGGTCCCCTTGCCTTCCAGCCATCCGGGGACGGCTTCGGTGAGGTTGGCCGTGACCAGCAGCGTGGTGCCTCCGCATCGGTACAGGGCGCTGCCGTTGCTGCGGCGGGCAAACCCCCGTTCGATCGTCACGGCGCGGGGTTCGGAAGGAGATCGGCCGTCGTTTCGGTGACTCATGGTGTCCGTCGTGAAGGAGAAGACTGGTCCATCAACGGAGAAGGTTGCGTGGGTCAGCGGACCCTCGTGTCTCCGTTGAGCCCCGGTGGTCGGATGACGACAATCGGCTGAGGCTCAGGCGCTTCATTCTGCCGTTTCAGGCGATAAATCGCCAGGCAAGCGTACGGCGGAACCTGAACGTGCCAGTGCGTCAGGGCTTCCGGAGGGAACAGCCCCTCGACGCGAAGAATGACATCCTTGCCGGGTGTGCCGACCACGTAACCGCCACCGGCCAGATGATCCCGAATCAGGCGATCACGCCCCGGCCCGTCGAAGGATTCCAGGGAACCCGGCTCGATGTCCGGGCGCGTGCCGAAAAAATACTGGAGTGGACGATATGTCCACCAGTCTTCTCCGAGCACCACGGTTCGTTCCGGCACCTCCAGGCCCGCGGCTCGGGCGGCGTCGAGGTCGCGTTTGACGATCTTCGCGGCCCAGTGTTTCGGATCGACCGCCTCGGTGCGGAGGGTCCAGAGGGATTCCTGCCCTTCATGAACCTTGAGCAGGTGATCAAGATAATGAACCTTGAATCCCAGGAGCAGCACCCAGGCCAGGCCGATCATCCCGACCGTCTGAACACGATGCGCAATCGTCGCCCAGCCCCCCTCGGGCATGACGAGCATCGCCCTCAAACAGCAGGCCACCGCCAGCACCGACGGCGCGACCAGATACAGGCCGTATCGCACGAAGTACGGGCGCAAGATGTCCGGCCCTGTCACCAGGTGCATCCCGCA
This sequence comes from Tautonia marina, assembly GCF_009177065.1. Classification (NCBI taxonomy): domain Bacteria; kingdom Pseudomonadati; phylum Planctomycetota; class Planctomycetia; order Isosphaerales; family Isosphaeraceae; genus Tautonia; species Tautonia marina. The sequence goes on along the minus strand of NZ_WEZF01000022.1, from coordinate 33,043 downwards.
GAGTGATAGCGTTAGCCCGCCGATCAAGGCCAGGCGATCCCACCGCCGTTGACGCCAAAGGCACCACGACCCGAAGGCGAGGATCGAGCCGAAACCGAACCAGAAGGTTCGGTCATAACTGATCGAGGTTTCCGTCGGGCCGACCTCGCAAAACCCCATCAAGAGTCGTTCGTAGCGAAGAAAATAGAGCGGCCAATCGCTTGGGCCGAAGCCATAGGTTTGATACGTCCACTGAATCGTGGATCGGCCGCGAGTTAACAAGACCAACGGGCCGATGACCGCCAACGCTCCCCAGGTGGTGATGGCCAGCGATCGCCAGCGGGCGGTCGGGTCGTTGGTGGTGCGTTCCAGCAGCTTTGCCAGCAGAACGAGTCCCACAGCCGGAAGCAGGAACAGGTATGTTGGATGAACGTAATAACACAGCAAAAAGGCAAGCGCCAGTCCGAGGCGGTGGCCCCGGAAGGCCGCGGCCATCACGATGACGCCGACCAGGGGATTCCAGGCCGGTTCCGCGCCGATCCGGCATTCGGCGATCGCCACCGGAAGCACGGCCATCAGAGTCGCCCCGATGATCGCCGTCAGCGGGTCCAGCGCCCGTTTCCACAGGACATACGCCGCAATGACCGCGAGAATCCCCGCCAGGGCCCCCGGAACTTTGATCACATAGCTTGAGGGGCCCAAGATCCAGTAAAGCGGAACCTCGGTTCCAAGAACCAGAAAGTTGATCACATTGCCCGACGCCGTTTTCGAGGCGATCGCCTCGCCGGCCAGCAACTTGGCGGCCTGAACGCCGTAGAAGGCCTCGTCACCGTTGGGGGCCGGCATCGTCAGGCTGGAGATCCGGAACCAGATCGCCAGCGCAAACAACGGAACAAGAGCGCTGACGGCCAGCAGCGCCGGGAGCTTCGACCGGGCCAGCATGAGCGGAATCCTCCGTGACGCGCATTCCCGGCGCGGACTCCGCCGCTCGGGGCCGTTGCGAAAAGGGCGGTCGGATTCTTGCCCGATCCGGAGCGGTCGTCAACGTCAACCCCGGTCGCCGCCAGACGTGGACGCCCCCTCGATCAGATGCAGGAGCAACGCTTTCTGGAAGTGCAAGCGATTGGCGGCCTGCGGGACGATCAGGCTTTGCGGACCGTCGATCACCTCGGCGGTCACTTCCTCTCCCCGGTGTGCGGGGAGACAGTGCAGGAAAATGGCCTCGGGCCGAGCCTTGGCCATCAGAGTCGCATCGACCCGGTACGGCTCGAAGGTCTTGCGTCGGACCTCTGCCTCGTCTTCCTGGCCCATGCTGGTCCAGACGTCGGTGTAGACCACGTCGGCTGCCGAGACGGCATCGGCCGGTTCGTGGGTTTCCTGAAGCGCGACCCCGGGGAACTGAGCGGCAAATCGGCGTCGGAACTCGTCGGGGAAGGCATACCCCTTCGGGCAGGCCAGAATGAAGCGCATGCCGCTCAGGGCCGAGGCCACGGCGAGCGATCGGGCCACGTTGTTGCCGTCTCCCACGAAGGCGAGCGTTACCCCTTCGAGGCCGCCGAGTGCCTCTCGGATGGTCAGAAGGTCGCTCATTGCCTGGCAGGGGTGGTCCGAGTCGGTCAGGGCGTTGATGATCGGGATGTCGGCGTGACGAGCCAGGTCTTCGATGAGGTCTTGCGAGAACGTCCGCACGGCCAGCGCATCAACGTACTGACTGATGACTCTGGCAAAGTCGTTGACGGGTTCCCGGACACCGATCCCCACGTCCTTGCCGGTCATGTAGATGGCCGAGCCGCCCAGATGGGTCATGGCCGTCTCGAACGAGATCCGGGTGCGCATCGACGGCTTGTCGAAGACCAGGCCGAGCATGTGGCCAGCCAGCCGAGGAGCGCGCAGGCCGCGCGTCCCTTGACGCTTCAGGTCAATTGCCTGGTCGAGCAACTGCCGAACCTCGTCGGCCTTCAGGTCGAACAACTCGATGAAATGACGGGGCATGGACGGCAAACTCCGGTCGGCCGCTCGTCGGTACGAGCGGCGTCGGCTTCGGCTCGCGATCACGAGCGATTACGAACGCAACGCGCGGATGACCTCGGCGATCACCTCGAACCCCTCGTCCAGTTGCTCGTCCGTCAGGGTGAGCGAGGGCAAGAGACGAATGACCGTGCCCTGGGTCGCGTTGATCAACACCCGTCGCTCGAGACATCCGGAGACGACGGGTGAGGCATCGACCGTCAGTTCCACGCCGATCATCACTCCCTGGGTCCGGATCTCCCGGATCAACTCCGGCCGCTCGGCTTGCAGCCGTTCGAAGTGGCCTCGGAACCGCTGGCCGATCTGCGGGCCGCGATCGAGCAGGCCCTCGGCCTCAATCGTCTCGATCGTCGCCAGGCCGGCCCGGCAGGCGATCGGGTTGCCGCCGAAGGTGCTCGCGTGCATCCCTGGACGGAGCGAAGGGGCGACCTCGGTTGAGGCGATCATCACACCGCAAGCCACACCACCGGCGAGGGCCTTGGCACAGGTCAAGACGTCCGGCGTGATTCCCGAATGCTGATAGGCGAACCAGCTTCCGGTGCGGCCAAGGCCCGTTTGCACCTCGTCGAGCATGAGCAACGCGCCGCGATCGCTGCAGAGCTTGCGAAGACCGGGCAGATAGTCGGGAGACGGGATATTGACCCCGCCTTCTCCCTGGATCGGCTCAACCAGCACAGCGGCCGTGTGCTCGTCGATCACGTCGGCCGCGGCGGCGAGGTCGTTGTACGGAATGTACTTGAAGCCGGGCAACATCGGCCCGCAGCCTTCGTGATACTTCGGCTGGGCCGTGGCCGAAAGCGCGGCGTAGGTCCGACCGTGGAAACCGTGGGTCATCGTCACGATTGTCGATCGGTTCGCCTTCGACCCGTGCAACCGAGCGAGCTTGATGGCCGCCTCGTTCGCCTCGGCTCCGCTGTTGCAGAAGAAGCACTGGCCGCCGAACGAACGCTCGGAAAGGGCCTGGGCGAAGGCTCCCTGAGCCTCCATGTACCAGGTGTTCGGCACGTGGATCAGCGTGCCCACCTGATCCCGAACCGCCTCCACCACCCGAGGCGGGCAGTGGCCGAGCACGTTGCAGCCCCATCCGGGAAAGAGGTCGAGGTACTGGTTCCCCTCGGCGTCCCAGATGGACGAGCCTTCGCCGCGCACCAGGCAGACCGGGAAGCGCCGGTAGTTGCCGATCACGTAGCGTTCGAACTGCTCGATCGTTTCGGCCGAACTGGGATGGGAAACGTGGGCCACGGGTCCAACTCCAAGACACTGAACCGGCGGAGGCGGTGCGACGCCGGTTCAGCAGGGCGAGGGAAAACACGTCGAGCGAGAGAATCAAACCACCAAGCGGCTCGTACCAACCAGTGGACGAGGGGTCGGGTGTCAAGGTTCGGCTCGTGCCGTCGATTCATCGCGAGGCAAGCGGGCCTTAGCGGGCCGAGGCCGTTTCCAACAAAACCCGGCGACTGGCTCCGGCCGGGGCAATTTCGGTCCCGATGCCCCGATCGGTGAAGATTTCCAGAAGTAAAGCGTGCGGCAATCGGCCGTCGATGATGTGAACCTTGCGCACGCCGGCTTCCAGGCTCTCCAGGCAGGCGTCAACCTTGGGGATCATGCCCCGATCGATGATCCCCTGTTCGATCAACGCCCGGCAACCGTCGGGGGTCAGACCTTCGATCAGGCTGTCCGGGTTGTTTCGATCGCGCAAAATGCCCGGCATGTCGGTCAGAAACACCAGTTTCTCGGCCTTCAGGTGCCGCGCGACCGCCGCGGCGGCGGTGTCGGCATTGACGTTCAAGAGCCCTTCGTCCTCCTGGCAGATGGCCAGCGAGGGCAAGACCGGCACGATTCCGGCCAGGCAAAGATTCTCGATCGTCATGGTATCGACGTCGACCACCTCGCCAACGCGCCCCAGGTCGATCGGGGTCTGATCGTCTCCGCTCAGGCGAATCCGAGAGCCGAGCAGGCAGCAGGTCGTCCGCGGGTGCAAGGCCGCGGCCCGGCCGCCGTACTTGTTGATGTGCCGCACGGTGTCGGCATTCACACCGTCGATCAGGACGTCGGCAACGATTCCCAGCGTGGCCTCGTCGGTGTAGCGACGCCCTTGCACGAACTTCGGTTCCAGGCCCGCCTTCTGCATGGCCGCCGAGATCGCTTTCCCGCCGCCATGCACCACCACCGGACGCAGGCCGACGGTTTGCATGAAGACCACGTCCACCAGCAAGGCCCGCAGCGTCTCCGGTTCCTCCATGACCGAACCGCCCAGCTTGATGACGGTAAACCGGTTATGGAACTTGCGGATATAGCCCAACGCTTCGATCAAGACGTCGGCCTTGCGGATCGCTTCCTCATGCACCACTCTGAGCCCTCGACGGATGTACCGTTGCAGTCCCCGAAAAGCAGAAGACTTGATTGTCCGTCACGACCCCCGCCTTGTAAAGTGGTTCGATGGAGGAAGACGCTGTCCCGTCCTTCGGATCGATCACGCAAAGGGACCGTTGACCGACCTCGGGCCGGCGCGTTCCGGAGAGCCGCCTTCGTGGAGCAACTCGCCCCCCCTCCGCCGACGCTCGATCCCGATTTTCGGCCCCAACTCTCCGAACGATCCTTGCCGATCGTCGTCCATCCGGGAGCGTACCGGAGGATCCTGGCCAATCCCTTTCTCGGGTTCCTTGGAATCGGCTTCTGGCTGGCAGCGATCCGCCTGGTGGTCCTGAGCCGGAGCGATCCCCTGGGGTTGTTTCTGGCCTTCGTGGTCCTGCCCGCCCTGGCGGTGATTGTTCTGCCGAGGCTGTTTCGGTACCACTGCCTCGATTGTGGTCGATCGGGTCGGCTCGGCCGCTGGACGCAGCACGTTTGCCCCGCCGTGGCAGCGCGAATTGTTGAGAAACGGCCCCGACGGTTTCGCGGTCCCCGGCCCCTGGTCCAGACCTGCTTCTGGGCGGTGCTCCTCGTGGTCGTGCTGTTGCTGGCAAACGCCGCGGGCCTGACCTCGCGTTGACAGCCCGACTGCCAAGGTCCGATACTAAGGGACTTCTAAGAATCGAAGGAACGTTTCCGGCCCTCCTGGAGAGATCGCCTCTCCCGGCGGACTTCGGTCGGGGCGGCAGGGGATGACCCCGAGGCGATTCCGTACCGTTCCTTGAGGGAAACCAGGCGTGTTCCCAGGGAGGGCTCGATGCATCGCCTTCTCGGACGAACGCTGCGTCGTTCTCAATAGGTTTTGCCTCGGGTCGGCGCCGACAGCGGGGCCCCTCGTCCTCGATCGGTGATCACCCCAGGGGCTGCGCCTCCGCTGCCGGTTTCCTGATGTTGCTCCAGGCCCGCGTCTCCCTGTCCTGAGGATGGACCACACGATGTCCCATGCCGAGCGGATCGACACCCAAGCCCTTCTGGAAGAATTGCTCGCCCAGCGCGTTTTGGTGCTCGACGGCGCCATGGGGACCATGATCCAGACCTACTCGTTGACCGAAGAGGACTTCCGCGGCGATCGCTTCCGCGACCATCCGAAGGACCTGAAAGGCTGCAACGACCTGCTCTCGATCACCCGTCCCGACGTCATCGCCGCGATCCATCGCGCCTATCTCGATGCCGGGGCCGACATCATCGAGACCAACACCTTCATCTCCAATCGTCTGACGATGGAGAACTACGGCCTTCAGGACCATTGCTTCGAGATCAACCGCGCCGCCGCCGAACTCGCCCGCCGCGTGGCCGACGAGGTGACGGCTCTGAACCCCGACAAGCCCCGCTTCGTTGCCGGCTCGATCGGCCCGACCGACAAGACCGCCTCGATCTCTCCGAAGGTCGAAGACCCCGGCTACCGAGGGGTGACCTTCGATCAGCTTGTCGACGCCTACACCGAGGCCGTCGACGGCCTCATCGCCGGTGGGGTCGACATTCTCTTTCCCGAGACGAGCTTCGACACCCTGAACATGAAGGCGTGCCTCTACGCCATCGACCAGTACTTCGAACGCCACGGCATTCGCCTGCCGGTGATGGTCTCGGGCACGATCACCGACAAGAGCGGCCGGACCCTCTCGGGACAGACGATCGAGGCCTTCTGGCACTCCGTCTCGCACATGGAGCTGCTCTCGGTCGGCATCAACTGCGCCCTCGGGGCCGACGAACTCCGTCCGTACCTCGAATCGTTGGCGAATGTTGCCACGTGTTACGTCAGCTCTCACCCGAACGCCGGCATGCCCGACGGTTTCGGCAACTTCGACGACCCTCCCGAGCGGATGGCCGAAGTCATCGGCGAGTTCGCCCGCAACGGCTGGCTGAACATCATCGGCGGCTGCTGTGGCACGACGCCGGAATACATCCGTCAGATCGCCCTGGCCGTCGAAGGGGCCAAGCCTCGCGTTCGTCCTAAGTCAAAGCACTGGACGAGCCTCTCCGGGCAGGAACCGCTGACGATCCGCCCCGACAGCGGCTTCATCATGATCGGCGAGCGGACGAACATCACCGGCTCTCGCAAGTTCGCTCGCCTGATCCGCGAGGAGAACTACGACGAGGCGCTCGCCGTCGCCCGTGAACAGGTTGAGGGCGGCGCGAACATCCTCGACGTGAACATGGACGAAGGGCTCATCGACGGCCCGAAGGCCATGACCCGATTCCTCAACCTGCTGGCCGCCGAGCCCGACATCGCCCGCATTCCGGTGATGATCGACAGCTCCGACTTCAAGGTCATCGAGGCCGGGCTCCGCTGCTGCCAGGGCAAGGCGATCGTCAACTCGATCAGCCTGAAGGAAGGGGAGGAAAAATTCCTCGAACAGGCCCGGACGGTCCGACGCTTCGGCGCGGCCGTCGTCGTCATGGCCTTCGACGAAACCGGCCAGGCCGTCGACAAGGAGAACAAGGTCGCCATCTGTGAACGGGCCTACAAACTCCTGACCGAGGAGGTCGGATTCCCCCCCGAAGACATCATCTTCGACACGAACATTCTCACCGTCGGCACCGGGATCGAGGAGCACAACAATTACGCCGTCGAGTTCATCGAAGCCGTTCGGGAACTGAAACAGCGACTCCCCCTGGCCAAGACCTCCGGCGGTGTCTCGAACGTCTCCTTCTCTTACCGCGGCAACAACACCGTCCGCGAGGCGATGAACGCCGCCTTCCTCTACCATGCCATCAAGGCCGGGCTGGACATGGGGATCGTCAACCCCAGCCAGCTTGAAGTGTACGAGGAAATCGCCCCCGAACTCCGTGAGAAGGTCGAGGACGTTCTCCTCAATCGCCGCCCCGATGCCGCCGACCGCCTCACCGAGTTCGCCGAGTCGGTCAAGGACGCCGGCAAGAAAACCACGGCCCAGGATCTCTCCTGGCGCGATGCCCCTGTCGCCAAGCGAATCGAACATGCCCTGATTAAAGGGATTGTCGATTTCGTCGAGGAAGACGCCGAGGAGGCCCGCCAGCACCTCGGTTCCCCATTGAAGGTCATTGAAGGCCCCTTGATGGACGGCATGAACGTCGTTGGCGACCTGTTCGGCGCCGGCAAGATGTTCCTGCCTCAGGTCGTCAAATCGGCCCGTGTGATGAAAAAGGCCGTCGCGTACCTCACCCCTTTCATGGAAGAGGAGAAGCGCCTTGCCGGAGGGGTGCAGGTCCGTGGCAAGGTCCTCATGGCGACGGTCAAGGGGGATGTCCACGACATCGGCAAGAATATCGTCGGCGTCGTCCTTGGCTGCAACGATTACGAGGTGATCGACCTCGGGGTCATGTGCCCGAGTGAAAAAATTCTCGCCGAAGCCAAGAAACACGGGGTGGATGTGATCGGCCTTTCCGGCCTGATTACCCCCTCGCTTGACGAGATGGTTCACGTCGCTCGTGAGATGCAGCGTGAGGGCTTCACCATCCCCTTGTTGATCGGTGGCGCGACGACCAGCCCGAAGCACACCGCCGTCAAGATCGCCCCGGCCTACAACAACCCGGTTGTCCACGTCAAGGACGCCTCCCGATCCGTCGGCGTCGTCGAACGCCTCAGCCGCAAAGACGACACCAGGAAAGAATACGTCGATCAGATTCAAGCCGCCCAGGAACAGGAACGTCAGGCGTTCAGCAAGCGCCGCGAACGGAACCTCGTTCCTTACGCCGAGGCCCTTCGCCGCCGCTTCCCGACCGACTGGGCCACCGTTGACCTCCCCCGCCCCGAGTTCTTCGGCCAACGAATCATCGAGGAGATGCCGCTGGCCGATCTGGTCCCGTTTATTGACTGGTCCCCCTTCTTCTCCACCTGGGAGCTAAAAGGGAAATATCCGAAGATTTTTGAAGATCCTTATGTCGGCGCCGAGGCCCGCGATCTGTTCGAGAAGGCTCAGGCCATGCTCTCGAATCTGATCAAGAACGGCGAGCTGAAAGCCCGAGCCGTCTACGGCTTCTTCCCGGCCAATTCCGAGGGGGACGACATCATCGTCTACTCGGATGAGCTGCGATCCTCCGAGCGGTTCCGCTTCCACTGCCTCCGGCAGCAATGGCAGCGGCAGGGGCAGGAGTGTTTTCGGTCGCTGGCCGACTACATCGCCCCGGTCGAGTCGGGCCGCTTGGACACGATCGGCGCCTTCGCCGTGACCGCCGGCCTCGGCATCGACCCCATCGTCTCCCGTTTCGAGGCCGACCACGACGACTACAACGCCATCATGGTCAAGGCGCTCGCCGATCGCTTCGCCGAGGCGTTCGCGGAATGCCTCCACCGACAGGCCCGGATCGACTGGGGCTTCGGACGATCCGAGAACCTTTCCAACGATGATCTGATTGACGAGCGCTACCGCGGCATCCGCCCCGCTCCCGGCTATCCGGCCTGCCCCGACCACACCGAGAAGCGTACCCTCTGGCAACTGCTCGACGCCGAGGCTGCCACGGGCATCCGTCTCACCGAAAGCTGCGCCATGTGGCCCGCCGCCTCGGTTTCCGGCTTCTACTTCGCCCACCCCGAGGCCCGCTACTTCGCCGTCGATATGATCACCCGTGACCAGGTTCAGGACTACGCCCGCCGCAAAGGGATGACCCTTGCCGAGGCCGAACGCTGGCTCTCCCCGAACCTCTCCTACGATCCGGATTGACCGCGCTGAAGCGTCTCATCGTTCAGTGATGGGAAACCCAATGCCAAAGGCCGGACGAGTCGTCGCTCGCCCGGCCTTCGATTGGTGCGTCAGGTTCAGATCATCCGTGAAAGGAGATCACTCCTCCTCCACTCCTGTCCGGCTCTTCTGATACTTGTCAACGATTTGTTGTTGCACATGCGCCGGCACGGGTTGATACGAGTGGAATTCGAGGACGTACGACCCCTGCCCGCCCGTCATGCTCTTGAGGGTCGACGAGTACGAGAGCACCTCGGCCAGCGGGACCGTCGCCTTGATGATCTGAAGGCCGCCCGGCAAAGCGTCCATGCCGGTGATGTGGCCGCGGCGGGTTGAAAGGTCGGCCGAGACGTCGCCGAACTTCTCACCAGGGACGGTCACTTCCATCGACACGACCGGCTCCAGAAGCGCGGGCCTGGCCTGTTCGAACGCCTTGCGGAAGGCGGCGGCCGAGGCGATCTTGAAGGCCGCTTCCGAGCTGTCGACATCGTGATACTTGCCGAAGTGGACTTCCACTTCAACATCCACCACGCGGTTGCCGGTCATGACCCCCTTGGCCATTTGCTCTCGGCAGCCCTTTTCGACGGCCGGAATGTAGTTGTTGGGAATCACGCCACCCTTGACCGCATCGACAAACTTGAACCCTTCACCCCGTTCGAGAGGCCGGATGCGCAGGTGGACCTCGGCAAACTGCCCCCGGCCGCCGGTCTGCTTCTTGTGCCGATAATCCGCCTCGGCCGGAGCGGTGATCGACTCCAGGTACGGCACATGCGGAATGTGCGTCTCGACATCGAGCTTGTAGCGGTTCTTCAACCGCTGCAAGATCACGTCAAGGTGCAGATCGCTCATACCATTGATGACAAGTTCATGCGTTTGCTCGTCACGGCGATAGGTGAAGGTCGGGTCTTCCTCGGCCATCTTCGCCAGGCTGGCGGCGATCTTTGCCTCGTCCTCGCGGGCCTTCGGCTGGACGGCCCGAGGGACCATCGGCGCGGGGAAGTTGATCGGCTTCAAGACGACGTGAGGAGCGCTGTGCTGGCCGCCGTTGGTCACCGTGTCGGAAATGTGCAGGTCTTCGAACTTCGCCACCGCCACAATGTCGCCGGCAATCGCCTCGCCCACTTCCTCGTGCTGCTTGCCTTGTACCACGTACAGGTGGCCCGGCTTGTTGGCCTTGCCGGTTCGGAGGTTCACCAGGGGGGTGTCCGGGGTCAGCTTGCCGGAGATGATCCGCATGAAGCTGAGTTTCCCCATAAACGGGTCGATCGCCGTTTTGAAGACCTGAGCGACCAGGTCGCCGTCTTCCGTCGGGTCGATTTCGACCTCCTCCTCGTCCTCGCCGTCGTGTGGGGTCGCCGCGTCCGCCTCGATCGATCCCGGCTGGGCGGGGAAGCCGAAGCGGTGAATGTCCGCCGGGCTCAGGCCGCAGGTCGCCAGAAGGTCGAGCAACTCCTTGATCCCGATATCGTTCTTACTGCACAGGCACACGACCGGCACGATATGCCCGCGCAGGATGCCGTCGTGGGCCGCCTTGCGCAGCTCGTCGATCGCGATCGAGTCCCCTTCGAGATACCGGTTGGTCAATTCCTCGTCTTCATCGACGATCTGCTCGATGACGATTCGAGCGGCCTCGTCCGGAGACATCGGGCACCCGTCCGGCACCTCAGCCGGCGGGTTCAACACATCGACCACCCCCTTGAAGTCGGCCCCGACGCCGATCGGCACGTTGAACGGCACGCATTCGGGACCGAACGTCTCTCGAATCGACTCCAGATCGCGAATGTAATCGACGTTGTCGGCGTCCATCTTCGTCAGGGCGATGAACCGTCCTCGGCCGAGCCGGCCCGACTCCAGGAACAATCGACGGGTGTTGACCTCGATCCCCACCGGAGCCGACACGGTGATCAACACGTTCTCAACCGCCGAAATCGCCCCCAGCGCACTACCGATGAAATCGGGGTAGCCGGGAGAGTCGATCAGGTGGATTTGCTTCCCGTCCCACTCCAGGTGGAGCAGGTGGCTATCGATCGAAAAATGACGGCGCTTTTCTTCATCGTCGACGTCGAGCAGGCTCGTGCCCTCGTCGACCGACCCGCGCCGGGGGGCCAGTCCAGCCGCAAAGAGCAGGGCGTCGGCGAGGCTGGTCTTGGCCGACGCCCCGTGTCCTGCCAGGGCGATATTGCGAATGTCTTCGATGTGATACGAGCCCGATGCCATGGCTGTCCCCCCCTCTGGGGTGGGTCGCGTTGGAAGTTCGACCCGCCGGATTTGGAAAAGCAAAGATCCGGCGATCGCCTTCGGCCCGAATCGCGGGAGAGCCCGAGAAACCCAAGGCTTCCCGCCACTGGGGAGTTAAGAGCGGTCGCCGGCACGTTCCCGAGCTTCGCACAGCCGGAAACGACCGTCGTACAAGGCCCGCCCGACGATCACGCCCGCCACGGGCAGGGTCGCCAGGCGTTCCAGATCCTCCAGAGTGCTCACGCCCCCAGAGGCAATCACCGGCGTCTTCAGGCGATCGGCAAGCGCTCCGGTGGCCTCAAGGTTCGGCCCTTCGAGCATGCCGTCACGAGCGATGTCGGTGTAGATGATCGCGGCCAATGGCAGCGCATCGAAACCCTCGGCCAGGCTCGTCGCCTCCACCGAGGACACGTCGAGCCAGCCGGCGGTCGCCACCCGCCCATCCTTGGCGTCGAGGCCGAGGATCAGGCGGCCGGGGAACCGTTCGGCCATCGTTGCGAACCAGGCCGGGTCTTTCAGGGCTTGCGTGCCGACGATCACCCGTTCCAGCCCGGCATCGAGCCAGGCCGTCAGGGTCGCTTCGTCTCGGACGCCGCCACCCAACTGACACGGGACATCGACGCGATCAAGGATCGCCCGGACACTCTCCACGTTTGCCGGACGGCCCAGTTTCGCGCCGTCGAGGTCAACCAGGTGCAGCCGGGTGGCCCCTTCGGCGACCCAGTGCTCGGCCATTGCCGCCGGATCTTCCCCGAAGACCGTCTCCCGGTCGTAATCTCCCTGAACGAGGCGGACGCAACGGCCCCCTCTCAAATCAATGGCCGGGATGACTTGCATCGGCGTCCCAATCCCTTCGGCTGGTCTGACCTGACCAGACCTCATCTTTCGAATCTATATCCCGCCCCGGACCTCACCGCAAGGACCAAGGCTCCTTCCGCGTCGTGATCTCCCTGGGCGACGGAGCACGACGGGCCCCAGGCTTACAGCTCGGCGAAGTTCCGGTACATCGCCAGCCCGAGGGTCTGACTCTTTTCCGGATGAAACTGGCAGGCCATCAGGTTGTCTTTCCAGATCATCGCCGTAAACGGGGTCGGATAGTCGGCCTCGGCTGCCACGACGCTCGGATCGTCGGGAACGACGTAGTAGGAATGCACGAAGTAGACCGAGGGCTCCTCCGGCAACCCCTTCAACAAGGGGGCGGGCCGAAGCACCCGCAAGGTGTTCCAGCCCATGTGCGGCACCTTCAGGCCCGGTTTTGGTTCAAACCGCACCACCTTTCCCGCGACCAGACCGAGCCCCTGATGGTGACCGTCCTCGAAGCTCTCGTCGAAGAGCAGTTGCAAGCCGAGGCATACTCCCAGCGCGGGCGCTCCCGACGCAACTCGATCGCGGAAGGCTTCTCCCAGGCCGGTCCGGTTCAGCTCGGCCATGGCGTCTTCGAACGCGCCAACACCCGGCAAGATCACCTTGTCGGCTTTGCCCACAACGTCCGGATCGCTCGACACGACGGCCTCATGCCCGACGGCCTCGATCGCTTTCTGCACGCTCCGCAGGTTGCCCATTCCGTAGTCGATAATCGCGATCATCCGCCGACCGTCCCGTCTCGTCCCGACGTCTCAACTCCTGGCGTCCACAACGGTCATCCAATCTACCAGGAGAGGCCCCTTCCTGTCTTGATCCGGCCGGCTCCGTCGCCGAATCGCTCATTCGATCAAGACACGAGAGTGGAAGGGAACTCGAGGTCGAGCGATGAACCTTTCCTATCAGTACCGCGTCATGCGAGACGAACCTCCCACCGAGATCGGCGACCAGTTTGAGGAAGTCACATCGGACCGGACATCCAGGTTCGTGCGTCCCACCGAAACCGACGGGCTCAGGTCGAAATACTGCACCGGCGGCGGCTCGATCTGAGGGCGAGTCTGCTGATCGTAAGACGGCGACCGGCGAATGCCGTAGAACTCCTCGGCCGAAGGGCCCGGCGGCGGAGAGACGTCGATGGCCGATGGATTGGGAATCCGAGTAAAGGGAGCTCGGGTCGGCGGCTGGGCGGCCGGGCGAGTGGTGCCCGATTCAGGACGATTGGTGTCTGGGAACGGGCGGGCCACGTCGAGCGTCTCATCGGACGATCCCCGCAGGCCCAGTTGCGTTCGGAAGCTATCGACCCGGCGTTCGAGATCGCGGTTATCGATCTCGGCCAGTTGCAGGTCGTTGGTCAGGCGTTTCGATTCCTGCTGGGCGACCTTCAGTTGATCTTTAAGTTGCTGATTCTGGAATTCGAGCCGGCTGAGTTGTTCCCGAATCGCCACCCGCCTCGGATTCAAGGCAAATTTCCCTCCGCTGCCGCCAGAGCATCCCAGCGCGGGAAGTGCGATCAAGGCGGCCAGCAGCCAGGCGACATTCAACCGTCGGTATCGGATCAAGACGGTCATGAGTCCGGCGCCCTGGGGTCGGTGGTCCGAGGCGGAAATCCAAAAGGGGCGGGCTTCGAGGCGGGCTCCCCCCGACCATCCGACCCCATCCCGGCCGATTGCGATCCCGATCGATGAGTCAACCGTGCAGGCCACTCGTTCGGGTGTCAAATGGGAGAACCCCAGAACAAGTCCGCATTGCCTCGCACGGTGCCTAGCTTCGATCCGACCAGGACGACTGATCGAACCCCTCGGGAGCCTTCGAGGCATAATCCGAAGGAGGAAGCTCGTCATCGAACGTCACGCTGTCTTTCTCAAATTCGGCCGACTCCACCCCTGCCTTGAGACGTCTGAGCGCATACAGCACACCCATCGCCAGCATGGTCAGCAGAGACCCTGCCATCGCGCTGAGCAGAATAATGATTCCGGTCGAACTACTCAGCGATCCCATTCCAAACGGAAACGAAACCTCGACGCGGGCGTTGTTGCTGACCACGAACCAGAGCAAGACGCCCAGCACAAACGCAATGGCAATCACGTAGCGATAGAGCCAGAAGTTGCGGATAAGCGACGGCTTGCGACGTTTGTACGGCGAGGTCATGGCCGAGGGCTCCTGTGTTGAACATCGTCCTGGAGACTGATCGGTCATCCCGATGCCGGATCTTCGCCGCAGATCCGGTTCCCTTGCCCGGATTCCCTGAAGACTCGGCCCAGTCAGTCACCTTGGTCCATCAGCCCCCGACCATCCGACCGAGCAACGCCCCGAGCAGGAAGCGCGCCACCTCGCCATAAACCTCGAACAGCTCGGCCAGCCATCCCGGCCAGAGCCATCGCCAGCCAAGCATCAGGATCAAGGCCGCCAGGCTCAGATAAGGCCCGAACGGAATGGCCGACGACCGAGGCGACCGGCCCGCCAGGCGATCTCCGAGAATCGTAACGAGCCGGATCACCCCGTGGACCAGGCCGAGAATTGCCCCCAGGAACAAGGTCAGCGGTGTGACTTGCCAGCCGAGGAAGCTGCCGATCATCGCCACCAGCGTCACGTCTCCCAGCCCCATTGCCTCCTTGCGGAACAGGACCCAGCCCAGCACCCGGACGGCGTAGATCACCCCTGCCCCAACCACCAGGCCAAGGAGCCCCACCCCGAGCCCGCCAAGCGGCGTCTCGGCTCCGGCGGGAACCGGTCGGATGCCGGGCATCATCGTGCCGAATCCGAGCCCAATCACCATGCCGGTCATCGTGACCGAGTCGGGAATGATCTCGTAGTCGTAGTCGATGAAGGTCGCCACGACCAGGAAGGTTGCCAGGGTGGCGTGATAGGCCACGCGGGCCAGCCGCTCCATCAATTCCGAATCGCGCAGGAACTGCGGCTCTACCATCAGCTCTAGCGCATAAATCCCCGCGAACAGCACCGCGACCAGCAGCTCAATGCCCAGATAACGCCCGGAATACGCGATCCCGCACGATCGGCACGTTCGTTTTAACCACAGGGCACTGACAATCGGCACGTTGTCACTGGCCCGAATCCACCCCAGGCACGCCGGGCAGCAGGACGGGGGCCAGATGACACTCTTTTCCCAGGGGAGGCGGTAGATACAGACATTCGCGAAGCTGCCGACCAGGGCCCCGATGAGGAATGTCAGGGGGAGCATGATCGCGTGAAACATCCAGATCACGGTGTGGGGTCCTGCGGAGTGATCAGGGAATCGCGTTTCGGATCGTGGCGCGACCACGACGCCAGCACAGCCTCGGCCACCTGCTCGGCCGAGTGTTCATCCACCTCGATTCTTGCGTCGGCCACCGACCGGTAATGGTCCTCGCGCTGCCGAAGCAGCGTGGCCACCTCGTCAAGGAGCCCGGCGGCGGTTAATGCCGGCCGGTTGGCAGGATCGCGCCTCAGCCGATCGACGAGTGTTTCCGGCCGGGCCGACAGCCAGACGACGAACCCGAATCGCCGCAAGGCGGTTCGATTGGCCTCTCGCAAGACCGCCCCGCCCCCCGAGGCCAGCACCAGGCCCGATCGCGTGGTCAGGTCGGCCAGCGTGGCTTGCTCCAGGTCGCGGAAGGCCCCTTCCCCTTGCTCGGCGAACAGGCTGGCGATGGATTGGCCAATCCGGCGCTCCAGGACCTCGTCGGCGTCCTCGAACTCCCAACCGAGCCGATCCGCAACGATCCGCCCCACCGTCGATTTCCCGGTCGCCCGGTAGCCGACCAGGGCGATCCCTCGCGGTTCGTCTCGCTGCTCCGACGCTCCTGCCATCCCCGTTGCCTCGCCCTTTGATGCCGACGTGCGACGATTCGTTCGAGATGAGTCTACACCGAGGCCTCGGCCGTTGCGATCCGATCTGCCTTGTTCATCAGCCAGGTTCAAGGGAGGGCCGGTTTGCCCGTTTCGGCTCCGCAAGCCTGCCAAACCCCTGGATGTGACCTATGGATCTGTTGGGAACCCCAGGTTCGACCCCAAGCCCCGCGGGAGGATGTCGTCGGCGCGTTGTTTCATCGGTCGACGAAGCACCGCGCCCAATCCCAGGGGGCTTGGCGTGATCGCCGTCTCGGTCGACTCGACGCGGAGCGACCGGAGCAAGGATGAGTTCCCCTGAAAATCGCCTTCGGACCTCACGCTCCGCGCCGTCTCGGACCGCTCAGAGCCGCCGGTTCCCCAGCTGCGAGGAAAGTTGCGTGAGTGGAACGCATCACCCCGATGACATACCCGGCCCGTTCCCGACGATTTCCCCGGCTCGGCGCTCGAATCGGGTCCGGTGGAGCGATTCCCTCAGCGACCCCTGCGACGGCAGCCTGCTGTGCCGGCTCACGTTCTTCCTGTCCAGCCTCTCGCCGAGCTGGCAAGGGCTCATCGCTGGTCTCTGCTTCCTGGTGATCTCGATCGGCTGTGCCTGGACGTGCTACGCCACCGCGCGAGACGCGTTCCAACGTTCGGTGAATACGAACCTTCTGTCCATTGCCCGCATTGCCAAGCAGCAGATCGACCCTCGGGTCCACGCAACGCTGATCCATCCCGAACAGCACAAGAGCCCGGAATACCTTGCTCTGGTCAAACCGCTCCGAGCCATGGTCACCTCGGCGCAGGATGTCCGCTCCATCTACACCATGCGCCCTTCTCCCGAAGGGTTTCGCTTTGTGCTCGACTCGGGAGATCCCCAGGTTCGTAACCCGAACGGGCTCCCGGACCAGGCCACGCTCGGCACGCTCTACCCCGAAGCCCCTCCCGATCTCCTGCAACGCATTCAGGCGTACGATTGCTATGTCAGTCCCGAGCCAAGATCCGACCCCTGGGGCACCTTCATCTCGGTCTGGATTCCGATTCGAAATCAAGGGCGGCTGGAAGCGGTCCTCGGCGTCGACATGGACATTCAGGAGCTTCGCGCTCAATCGGCCGCCATCTGGAACGCCCAGTTGATCGCCTGCATCATGGCCACCATCGCCAGTGTCCTGATCGGTGTCTGGGTTTATCTCTACGTGAAAACCAAGCGGACCTATGTTGATCAACTGGCCCAGAGCGAACATCGCTACGCCTTGGCCGTCGACGGTTCGAACGAGGGAATCTGGGATTGGGACCTCCGCTCCGATTCGATCTACCTCTCCGAGCAACTGCGATGGATGATCGGAGCTGAACGAAATCAGGCGATCGTGACCTCGGTCCGCGAGCGATTCCGCCAGGGAATTCATCCCGACGATCTCGCCCGAGTGGAGGAGGCGACCGATAAGCACCTTCGCGATCGTGTTCCTTACGACATCGAGTTTCGCCTCTGGACGGCGTCGGGCTCCTATCGCTGGTTCCGATCACGAGGCCAGGCCGTCTGGGACGATCACGGAACCCCCATTCGCTTTGCCGGGTCGATCGGCGATGTCCATGATCGGGTCCGGCTTCAGCGACAGCTCCACCGGGCCGCCCGGCGAGACCGACTGACTCGCCTGCCGAATCGCTCCGCCCTGCTCTCCCAGGTCCGCAAGGTCATCCAGACGCACCAAGAGCGTCCCGACCATCACTACGCGCTGCTCTTTCTCGACTTCGATCGCTTCAAGATCGTCAACGACAGCCTTGGCCACGAGGTCGGCGATGCCTTGCTCAAGGCCATTGCCGCTCGGCTTCGGGAAAACCTGCGAGACACGGACGGGGTCTTGCGTGCCTCCTGTTCCTCGAGCACGGCGGCTCGCATCGGCGGAGATGAATTCGTGGTCTTGCTCGAAGGGCTTCAGCACCCCGATGACGCAATCCTCGTGGCCCGTCGCCTCCTCAAAGCGTTGGCAAAACCCTACACGATCAAGTCGTACCGCGTCCTCTCGACCGCGAGCATCGGCATTGTCCTGGGGGATGATCAGTACCAGGCGGCCGAAGACCTCCTTCGAGATGCCGATACCGCCATGTACGAGGCCAAGACCTCCTGCCGAGGCAGTCTCGCCGTCTTCGATGAAACCATGCGACGCCGTGTCAAGCGGCGGATGCAACTGGAGCAAGGGTTGCGCGAGGCGATTCCCGCCGATCAGCTCGATCTGGTCTACCAGCCGATCGTCTGCCTCCAGACCGGACGGGTCCTCAGCTTCGAGGTCCTTTCCCGATGGGAGCACCCCGAGCTCGGACCGATTTCGCCGAAAGAGTTCATCCCCATGGCCGAGGAATGCGGCCTGATCGTCGCGATGGGAGAGCGAATGATCGAGCGATCGTTCCGGCAGCTCGCCCGCTGGAGGATGGAAAACCCGGACCTGTCCATCCCCGGCGTCAGTGTGAACCTGGCCCGACAGCACCTTCTCGTGCCCGACCTGGTCTGCCGGCTTCTGAACACGACCAAGGCCGCCGGCCTCCTTCCCTCGGACATCCACATCGAGATCACCGAAGGGGCCGTCATGCACGACCTGCAAGCCGCCCGATCCACCCTCAACGAACTCCGAGCCGCCGGCTTTTCCCTGGCCATCGACGACTTCGGCACCGGCTATTCCTCGCTCGCCTGCCTCCACGAGTTCCCCTTCGACCTGTTGAAGATCGACCAGTCCTTCATTCGAGACCTCGGCATCTCAGCCCGGCAAACCGCCATCGTCCGGACCGTCACCTCGCTGGCCGAGACCCTCGGCTTTCGGGTCGTGGCCGAGGGGATCGAGACGGCCGACCAACTCGCCATGCTTCAGCAGTTCGGGTGCGATTGTGGACAGGGCTATTTCTTCGCCCGTCCCACACCCGCAGAAACCCTCCCCCTGCGCGATTGCCTTTCGCTCGAAGGGATCGACCAACCCGAAACGATCCTCTCCTGACGCAATCCCCCGGGGCCTCGACCGAGATCGGATCACAACCGGCGACCTTCCTTGCCGCGCTCTCAAAAGCCTTCCTCCATGCGTTGCAGCTCCACCATATCCCGGTACAGACCGCTCGACTCCATGAGCTCGGCGTGACTGCCCGACTCGACCACCTCGCCGCCATCGAGGACGAGAATCCGGTCGGCGTCTCGAATCGTGCTCAGCCGATGCGCGATTACGAACGAGGTCCGATTGCGCATCAGGTCGGCCAGCGCGCCTTGAATCAACCGCTCGCTCTCCGAGTCGAGATTGCTCGTTGCTTCATCAAGAATGAAGATCACCGGATCGGCCAGAATGGCCCGAGCGATCGCGAGCCGCTGCCGTTGTCCGCCGCTCAGGCGAACCCCCCGCTCGCCGATCAAGGTGTCGTAACCGTCGGGCAAGGCCTCAATAAACGCTGCCGCGTTGGCCGCCTCGGCCGCCTCCTCGATCGCCCGTCGCGAGGCCCGGCGGTCGGCATAGGCGATGTTCTCTCCCACCGTGCCGTCGAACAAAAACACGTCTTGCTCAACGATCCCCAGTAATCGCCGGTAGCGTTGCAGGTCGATGTCGCGCAGGTCGATTCCATCCAGCCGGACCGCGCCGCCGGTCGGGTCGTAGAACCGCGCAACGAGGTTGCAAAGCGTTGTCTTCCCCGCTCCACTGCGGCCGACCAGGGCAATCGTCTCCCCCGGCTCGACCTCCAGATCGATCCCCCGAATCACTTCCTCCGGATGCCCCGGATAGTGGAACCGGAGCCGATCGAGCGTGATCCGACCGCTCACGTCACCTTTTCGCACGGCGATCGCACCGGGACGGCTTTGCAACTCGGCAGGCTCGGCCAGCAGGTCCAGCACCCGGTCGAACCCCGAGAGGTTGTTTTGCAACGACGTCATGTTCGACGCCAGGACCGCGATCGGCTCCAGCAGCATCGCCAGATACACCAGGAACATCATCAGATCCCCCGGCGAGAGCGCCCCTTGCAAGACCTGCCAGCCGCCGTACAGCAACAAGATCCCCGAGGCCGTCGGCATCAACAGATCCCAGAACAGATCGAACGCCCTCGCCCGGTACCAGCCGAGCATCTCCAGCCTCGTCAGAAAATGGCTCTCCCGGACAAACCGTGTGGCCTCGGTCTTCTGCCTGCCGAAGGCCCGCACGACGCGAATCCCGCCGAACGTCTCGGCGCTCTTGGCGTCGATCTCCTGCCGCTGGCGGCGCGATCGGCGATGAATCGGCCGTAAGACCCGATTCCAGAGCCGGTCGGCCCAGTACGCTACCGGAATCAAAAACGCCGCCCCGAGCAGAAATCGCCAGTCAATCCAGGCCAGGATCAACAGCCCCCCGATGAGCTGCGTCACCGCTCGCCACGGGTTGTAAATCATGTTGAAGACCATCTCGCCCGGCGCCCCGGCATCCTCGCGCAAGAGGCTCGACAGCCCTCCCGACTTGAGCTGATAGATCCGGTGCAAGGGGAGCTTCGACGCATGCTCGAACACCCGGCGACGCACCTTCACCTGGATCTGCTTGGTTAACACTGTCGCCCGCCATCGCCCCCAGAGCCCCAGCAACGCCCCGACGATCGACACGGCGAAGACGACCACCACCACCGCCGTCAGCATCCCGAGGCCGCTGGGCGGCATTGGCAGCCAGCTTGGCACCTGTTCGGGCAAAGGGCGCTTGAGCAGGACGTAATCGATCACTACCTTCGTCGCCGCCGGAGGAATCAGCCTCAGGCTCGTGCTGATCGTCAACGTCGCCAGCGTCAGCGCCAGCATCCCCCGATGCCCCTTCATCAGGGCAAACAGGGCGCGGTAGAGCTCGAAAATCGATCGATTCCGCGTCTTTGGCAGCTCCGGCCCGAGTCCTCCCGCGTTCGACCCCGTCGCCGTTGGCGTCGACGCGACCTCCTCCAGCCGTTTCCGACTTGAAACCCGATGCCCCTCGCTCAAGATGCCGCTCCTTGCTCGCTCCCGGCTGAACCAACCGTCTCCACAACGCCCTTGCTGTTCATCATAGACAAAACCGTCTGGCCACACGGCGAAACCGCTCGCTCAACGCGCAACCTTCCCCCTCGACACCGGACCGATCCCTCCGGTTCCGGCCAATTTCGACCAACTGCCATTGCTCTTGGACACCGCCTCGCGTAAACTCTCTCACTTCGTAGCGTAAAGATTTCGAGTTACGGCCTCTCACATTATTCGGCCGGTGCCTTGCGGGGCGTGTGATGGCGATCACCAAAGAGAAGAAGCAGGAGATCATCGACGCGTTCAGGCGCGAGGAACATGATACGGGATCGCCCGAGGTGCAAATTGCGCTGCTGACGGCCCGCATCAACGATTTGACCGACCACTTCAGGACCCACAAGAAAGACCACGCCAGCCGCCGCGGGCTGCTGATGCTGGTCTCCAAGCGATCGAGCCTGTTGAAGTATCTGCGACAGACCGACCGCAAGAGCTACCTCGAAGTGATCGGCCGGCTCGGCCTCCGCAAGTAACCGTCTGTCGGTGACCCACTCCTTCGGTTAGGGCGTTTCCGAATCTCGGTGCGCCCTGATCGTGTTTGATTGATCAGGAGGGTTGCGGGCTGTTTCGGCTCGTGGCTTTCTTGTGTTCCCGATTGGGTCGACCGGCCCTCCCGCGTCATTCTCTCCTCCCGGTCTTCTCAAGGCCGGTACGCCATCGCCCACGCACCCGGCACACTATTGCCGAGTCGAGGTAAGGGTGGGCATGTCCACGTCTGGTTCTTTCGCTCCCGTGAATCCCGTCAAGAAACTTGTCGTTGTCGAACGTACGATCGGCGGCAAGACAATTTCCATCGAGACCGGCCGCCTTGCCAAGCAGGCCACCGGTGCCGTGGTGGTCCGCCTCGGCGACACCATGACCCTCGTCGCCACCGTCGTCGCCCCCGGTCGTGAGGGGCTCGACTTCTTCCCGATGATGGTCGACTACCGCGAGAAAGTCTACGCCGCCGGCAAGTTCCCCGGTGGCTTCATCAAGCGCGAAGGTCGCCCCACGACCAAGGAAATTCTCACCTCGCGCCTCACCGACCGCCCCATCCGGCCGCTCTTCCCGAGCGATTACCGCATGGAGGTCCAGATCCAGGCCAGCCCCATCTCGGCCGACCGGATCAACGACCCCGATATCCTAACCCTCATCGGTGCGTCGACGACCCTCTGCATCTGCCCCGATGTCCCCTTCCTCGGGCCGCTCGGGACCATCCGGCTCGGCCGGATCGACGGTCAGCTTGTCCCCTTCCCGACCGCCGAGGAGATGACCCGCAGCGATCTCGACCTGATCGTCGCCAGCACCCGCGAAAAGGTCACCATGATCGAAGGCTTCGGCAAGGAATTGCCCGAGGCCGAGATGCTCGACGCCATCCTCGAAGCCCACAAGCTCAATCAGGAACTCATCGACCTACAGCTTGAGCTCCGCGAGAAGCTCGGCATGCCCCCGATGGAGCACCCCGAGCCGCAGCCCGATCCCCTCGTCGAGGACCTGCACCGCCGCTATTCGGCCGACCTCCGGGAGGCCCGGCTCATCAAGCTCAAGCAGGATCGCAACAACGCCGTCAAGGCATTGCAAGAGCGGGTCGTCACCGAACTGTGCCCCGAGGTCCCCGAAGGCCAGGAACCCACCGGGCCGACTCCCCTTGAGGTCAAAACCGCCTTCTACGCCCTTCAGGAACGAGTGGCCCGCGAGATGATCCTCGACGGCTACCGCTCCGACGGCCGAGGTCCGAAAGACCTCCGCATGATCTCCTGCGAGGTCAGCGTTCTCCCCTGTGCCCACGGCTCGGCCATCTTCCAGCGCGGCGAAACCCAGGCCCTCGTCACCACCGTCCTCGGCACCGGGGCCGACGAGCAGCGCGTCGACGGCATCATGGAGGAGTACTCGAAGAAGTTCTACCTCGACTACAACATGCCCCACTTCGCCGTCGGCGAGGTTCGGCCGATTCGAGGTCCCGGCCGTCGCGAGATCGGTCACGGCATGCTCGCCGAGCGCTCCGTCGCCCCCATCCTGCCCGACCCCCAGCGCTTCCCCTACACCATCCGGGTCATTTCCGACATTCTCGAATCCAACGGCTCCAGCTCGATGGCTTCGGTCTGCGGCGCGACGCTCAGCCTGATGGACGCCGGCGTGCCCATCACCGACCCTGTCGGCGGCATCTCGATCGGCCTCGTTGAAGACCCGAAGACCGGCCGCTACATCCTCCTGACCGACATCATCGGCGACGAGGACCACTTCGGCGATATGGACTTCAAGGTGGCCGGCACCCAGCACGGCATCACCGGCATCCAGCTCGACGTCAAGAACATCGGCCTCTCGGAACAGATCATCCGAGACACGCTCGACCAGGCCCGCGAGGCCCGCGTCGAGATCCTCCGCTCGATGCTCCGCGCCATCAAGCGGCCCCGCGACCAGATCTCGATGAACGCCCCCCGGCTCATCCAGATCCAGATCGATCCTCAGAAGATCGGCATGCTCATCGGCCCCGGTGGCAAGACGATCCGACGGCTCCAGGAGGAGACCGGCACGAAGATCGATATCGAAGACACCGGCATTGTCACCATCGCCAGCGCCTCGGCCGTCGGTGCCGAGGAATGCCGAGACCGCATCGAGGGGATGACCGCCGGCGTCCAGCTCGGCAAGATCTACGAGGGCCGCGTCATGTCCGTGAAGGACTTCGGTGCCTTCGTCGAACTCCTGCCCGGCCAGGACGGCATGGTGCACATCTCCGAATTGACCGACGGCTATATCAACAGTGTGGCCGACGTCTGCCGCGTCGGCGACACCATGCTCGTCAAGGTTATCGCCATCGACGAGCAAGACCGCGTCAAGCTCTCCCGTCGCCAGGCCCTCGCCGAGCGCGGGATCGAAGACGATGTCGAGTCGAAGCCCCGGCCCGCCGGTGGTGAGGGGGACCGTGGTCCCCGAGGCGGCGGTGATCGTGGACCTGGTGGCCCCCGAGGCGACCGAGGCCCCGGCCCGCGAGGCCCCGGCGGACCTCCTCCCCGCGACCGAGACCGCGACCGTCGCTGATCCAGCACCCACTCCTGGATCGTCCCGTTTTCCTCTGTGTGTCCCGGTCCGAGGGTTTCGGTCGCCGGGACACCGTTCGAATGCCCCGACTCCCTTTTCGACGCTCAATCGGCCCGGTCATCGCACCGGGCCGTTCGCGTCGCCTGGGAAGAGCGTGGGGCATTCGGACACGACCGGAACGGACCGAGCCCCGCCCCCCGATCGCTCCGAGGGGAGCCCGCCCATGGCACGATCCCCCGCCGCTCCTGCCTCCCCCGCGCCGGAGCCCGCCCTCGCCGACTCCCACGCCACCGATCCCGAACCGGCCGCCCCCCTGCCCCCCGAACTGGCCCGTCGGCTTCGTGATCAGTACGCCGAGATCGCCCAGTTCGCCGGCGGCCTCGCCCACGAGATCCGCAACCCGCTGTCCACCATGCGTCTGACCCTCGACCTCCTCGCCGAGGACTTTCGAGACGCCCAGACCGACCGCGAACGCCGGGCCTTGCAGAAAATCGATCGGGTGCGCAAGGAGTCGCACCGCCTGGAAAACCTGCTCGAAGACTTTCTCCGCGTCGTCCGCCTCAGCGATCTCGACCTCGTGCCCGGCGACCTCAACGCGGTCCTCGAAGACGTCCGCGACTTCTGCGAACCCCAGTCGCTCGCTCAGGGGATCGTCACCCGGTTGCAAACCGATCCCGACCTGCCGCCGGTCGCCTTGCATGTCGATTCGTTCAAGCAGGCACTCTTGAACCTGATTCGCAATGCTCAGCTCGCCATGCCCGAAGGAGGAGAATTGATTCTCCGGACCCGCCGTAATCCCGAGAACAGCGTCGTGATCGATGTCATCGACACCGGATGCGGCATTCCCGCCGATGCCCTCCCTCGCGTCTTCGACCCCTTCTATTCGACCCGCCCGCGCGGCTCGGGACTCGGGCTTCCCATGACCCGTCGCATCATCGAGGCCCACGGCGGCACCATCGAGCTTGACTCCGAGCCTGGCAAAGGCACGCGGTTCCTCATCCGACTGCCCGCCTCCGATCCAGGAGGCAATGCCTGATGGACCCTCAGATCCGCGTCCTCGTCGTCGATGATGACGAGCCCCATGCCCAGGCCGTCGCCGAGAGCCTTCAGCGCGTCGGATACGATTGCACGGTGGCCGTCGGTGGTCGAGAGGCGCTGCGCCTCATCGAAGAACAGCATTTTGACATCATCGTCACCGACCTCGTCATGGAACCGGTCGGCGGCCTCGAAGTCCTACGCAAGGCCAAGCAGGAACTCCCCGAGGCCGAGGTCGTCATCCTCACCGGCCACGGCACGATTCAAACCGCCGTCCGGGCCATGCAAGGCGGCGCCGCCACCTACCTGACCAAACCGCTCGACATCGATGAACTCCGCGATGTCGTCGACAAGGCCAGCAAATCCCAGCGTCTCGCCCGCGAAAACCTCGAACTCCAGCGCCAGCTGCAGGAACGCTTCGGCTTCGAAGGGGTGGTGGGCAATAGCCCTCAGATGAAGGCGATCATCGACAAGCTCCGCCAGATCGCCCCCACCACCGCGACCGTTCTCATCACCGGCGAGAGCGGCACCGGCAAGGAACTGGTCGCCAAGGCGATCCACAACAACAGCCCCCGCAAGAGCAAGCCCTTCGTCGCCCTCAACTGTGCGGCCCTCAGCGATTCGATCCTCGAATCCGAACTCTTTGGCCACATCAAAGGGGCCTTCACCGGCGCCGACCGCGAGCGCAAAGGGCTGATCGAACACGCCAACGGCGGCACCCTTTTCCTCGACGAGGTGGGCGACATTCCCCCCTCAACCCAGGTCCGCCTGCTCCGCGTGATCGAGAACGGCGAGATCATCCGCATGGGCACCAACGAGCCGATTCACGTTAACGTCCGGCTCGTCACCGCCACCAACCGCGACCTGCCCGAGATGATCAAGGAAGGGAAGTTCCGCACCGACCTTTACCACCGGATCAAGGTTATCAGCATCAAGCTGCCTCCGCTTCGCGAACGTCGAGAAGACATCCCCCTTCTGCTCGATCACTTCGTTCGAGAGAATGCGACCCACTACGGCAAGCCGATTCCCGGGATTCATCCCGACCTGCGCAAGGTCTTGATGTCCTACTCCTGGCCCGGCAACGTCCGCCAGTTGCGCAACGTGGTCGAGAGCCTCCTGGTAATCGACACCGATGGTGAGCTGGGCCTCGACGACCTGACCGATGAAGAATTGCTCGCCTCGGCCGGCGTCACCCCTCAATCCTCGGGGGCCTCTCAACTGGTCGGCCAGCCGATGGAGTCGATCGAGGCTCACTACATCGCCGAGACCCTCCGCCTGACCGGCGGCAACCGCGAGGAAGCCTCCCGCATCCTCGGCATCGGCGAACGGACCCTCTATCGCAAGCTCAAGGAATACGGCATCAACTGATCGGACGTCCGATCGTTCGCTCATCCCTGGAAATGACCCACGGCCGAGGCCCGATCATCCGATCGAACCTCGGCCGTGGTTGTCTGCTGCTCGGGGCTCAAGGCCGAAGGGCCCGACTCCTTCAGGCGATCATTCGCCCGCCGGAGCCGAATCGCCCAACAGTTCCGCGATCAGGTTGCCAATGTCCTTGGCGTTCTGCTCGCCGCTGCCGACGCGGACCATCCGGACCTTCCCTTCCTGGTCGATCAGAACGACCTGGGGAATGCCCGACACCTGATAGAATTCCGACATCGCGTCGCCGTCCTGAATGGCGAAGCGGTGCGTCAGATCGTACGAGGCGGCGAACTTCTCCAGCATCGCCCGTTCTTCCTCGGGCGTGGTGCCGGGCTTCGGCACGGCGCGGCCCGAGGCGTCATCCCAGCCGAACTCGTAGTAGTTCGTCAGGCCGATGATGACCAAGCCCTTGTCGCCGTACTTCTCGTTCCACTCGATCAGGTGCGGGAAGGTGGCGATGCACGGACCACACCAGACGGCCCAGAAGTCGAGCAAGACGACCTTGCCCTTCAGGTCCGAATCGGTGAGCGGCTCGCCGTTGACCCACGCCTCGACCGACAGCGGGGCCGCGTCCTTGCCGATCATCTGCTCGCGGGCCAGGTTGCTCTCGATCGCGCCGCCGATCTGGTCGAGCACCTGCATGGTCTGGGCATAGCCTTGCTTCTCGGTGGCCGCGGCAGCCGCCTCGGCCAGGAAGGCACGGGCCTTGGTCAGTTGCTCATTGGCCTCGGCCGGAGCGCTGTAGGCCTTCGAGCTGAGCTCCATGACCAGCTTTTCGCGGTACAGGTTCAGGGTCTCGGCGTCGTTCACATTTTCCTGAAGCTTCTTCTGCACGTCGGCCAGCGTGGTCCGAGACAGCTCGATTCGCTGCTCCAGGATCGGCACGACCTGCTTGGCGCGATCGACCAGTTGCTTGGCGTCGTCGGCCTCGGGCTTCAGGGATTCCACCACGGCCTTCAGCTCGGCCAGGGCCTTTTCGGCGGCCTTGACGTCGTTTTCCATCGACGTCAGGATGTCGCCGATGGCCGTACCCATGTAGTCGTTGATCAGTTCGGCCGTCGGGTTGGCCTTGACCGCTTCGGCCTTCGCCTTGACATCATCGTTGGCCTTGGCGGGCGAGACGGCCACAACCCCTAGTGCAAGAACCGGCGCCAGGGCGATCGCGAGCAGTCGATTTCTCATACATTCTCCTTCAAGATTCGGACGTTGGGGAGGGCACACCACGGCTCGGGGATTCGTGACCCGTTGAGGCGGCGAAACGGGGGTCCCCGATCGCCTGAGCCAGTCGCCAGGGGGCCCCGTCCGAACCGAGCATACGGTTCTTATTAGAACGACTCACCGTTGCGTTTCGCCAGCACAATCTGAAACTCACCGACAATCATCTTGAACCGAGGCGCGTCCTCCGGCAATCCTGGAGGTCTAACTGAAATTCAACAATTTCGTCCCCGCCGGAGCCTCTCCTCGTGGTCGCCATGCTCTTTGGTCTTGCCCTCGCGGTCCAGGTGCCCCCCTCGGTACCCTTCGTCGCCCATCGAGGCGAGTCGGCCGATGCCCCGGAAAACACCCTGGCCGCCTTCAATCTCGCCTGGCAGCGCGGCGTGCCGGCCATCGAGCTTGACGTCCATCTCACCGCCGACGACCGCCTCATCGTCATTCACGACGCCTCGACCAAGCGCACCACGGGCGTTGATCTGCTCGTCAAGGAATCGACCCTCGATCAACTTCGTCCGCTCGATGCCGGTTCCTGGAAAGGGGAGCAATGGGCCGGCGAGCCCTTGCCCACCCTCGAAGAAGCCCTCGCCACCATTCCCGACGGCGGTCTGTGCCTGATCGAGGTCAAGGTCGGACCCGAAGCCGTCCCTGCCCTTGTCCGGGCCGTCGAAGCCTCGGGAAAGTCGGCCGAGCAACTCGCCGTCATCAGCTTCCACGCTGAGACGATCGCCGAGGCCAAGCGTCGGCTTCCCGAACTCCAGATGTACTACCTTTCCGGCTTCCGCCGCGACGATCAGACGGGCGAATGGACCCCCACGATCGAAGACCTGATCTCTACGGCCCTTGAAATTCGTGCCGATGGCCTCGACCTCGCCTACCGCGGCCCGTACGACGCCGACCTCGTCCGGAGGATCCGAGACGCCGGCCTCTCCTTCCATGTCTGGACCGTCGATGATCCCGAGGTCGCCCGGATCTTCGTCGATCTCGGCGTCGATTCCATCACCACCAACCGCGCCGCCTGGCTTCGAGATCAGTTGACGCCTCGCGACGCTCTCCGCTAAGTTCCTCGCCGTCCGAACCTCTCCCCAGGTTGTCTTGAAGCGTCCGACAGGCCAGGCTCGGTTGATCCCTCCCCTCTCACCAGAACCCCTGGCCCGTCGTCCTCGAATCGGTTTGTTTGCACGTCCCGTGTGGCTCTGAGCAAGCTGTGTGTGCCCCTCGATGAGGATGGGGTGTCCAGGCGGAGTGTGCCCATGTCGATCGCTGACCAACCCGACGGAGACTCGATGGCTCGGTGGAACGAAGCCGAAGCTCTCTTCGATTCGATCCGAGACCTCGATCCCGCCCAACGCCTCGACCAACTCAAGGCGCTCAAGAATTCCGACCCCATCCTCGTCGCCTGGGTCGAAGCCCTGCTCGAAGCCGAAGCTCTCGTCCAGGCGCTCGGCGATGCCTCATCCGAGGCATCGGCACCCGAGACCCAACTCATCCTCGACCTCCCCGACGATTCCCAACTGAAGGCCGGAGATCAGGTCGGCCCGTACTTCATCCTCGGCACCATCGGCCACGGTGGCATGGGATCGGTCTACCTCGCCGTCCTCGAATCGTCCCCCCTCCAGTTCGTCGCCCTCAAGCAGATCCGACACGGCGCGACCCCCGATCTCATCCGACGCTTTCACGCCGAACGCCAGTTGCTCGCCCACTTCAAGCACCCGCACATCGTTCGGCTTCTCGACACCGGCACCGACCACACCGGCGCTCCCTATCTCGTGATGGAGTTCGTCGACGGTCCGAATCTCAGTGCCCCTCACTACCGGGCGACCCTCGACGATCGCGGCATCGCTACCATCCTTCGCGACATCGCTCTCGCCGTCGACCACGCCCACGACCAGGGAATTGTCCACCGCGACCTGAAACCCTCCAACATCCTCATCTCCAAACAAGGGGTGCCCAAGGTCTCCGACTTTGGACTTGCCCGTCCCATTCTCCGCCAGGGACACTCCATAGTCACCCATCCCGGCGCCATCGTCGGCACCCCCTCCTTTGCGGCCCCCGAGCAGCTCGGCGCCCGCCCTGGCCGTAACCTGCCGACGGTCGATATTTACAGCCTCGGAGCCATTCTCTACTTCCTCATCGCCGGTCGTCCTCCCTACATGGGTGGCTCTCATGTGGAACTGTGCATGAAAGTCCTCCACGAGGAACCTCGCCCCCCTCGGTTCTACCGTCGCCAGGCCCCCTACGACCTCGAAACGATCGCCCTGAAGGCCATGGACCGCAACCCTTCCGAGCGGTTCCTCACGGCCGGAGCCATGGCCGAACAGCTTCAGCGCTACCTCGACGGTCTCCCCCTGACCATCCGCCGCCCGTCTCCGATCACCCAGTTGAACCGCTGGACCGCAAGACACCGCGGCCGGCTCCTCGCTGCCGGTTCTCTGGCAATCACCCTCCTGATCGCCGCCCTCACCCTGCTGGCCGTCGAGAACCGACGCCTCGTCGCCGACGCTCAGGCCCGCGAATCGATGCGACTCGCCTGGAAGCTCATCGGGAATGCCGTGCTCGCCCCCGAGTACATCTCCAAGGCCGTGCCCCTTGGCTCCGACGCGATGCACAATTACATCCTCGCCACGCACGATCTGTTCGAGACCGCCCTCCGCGACATCCCCGGCGCCGACCGAGACATTGAACTCCGCTACCGCACCGCACTCATCAATTACACCCTCGCCGAATCCTATGAAGGGCGCGATCACCACGCGTACATCGATCTCGTTCTCAAGCACCTCAGCCGCTCCATCACCCTGCTCGAATCCGTCCTCAGGGACCGTCCCAAGGACCCCTGGTACCGCTACAACCTCTTTCGAAGCCTCTCCAAACGCGGGATCGCTCGTTCGGCCTGGGGGGAGAATCCCGATTTCGCCGCCGCCGAAGCCGACCACCAACGCGCGCTAGAGATCATTCAGGCCCTCGCCGCCGATCACCCCGAGAGCCCGACCGAGCCTCAGTGCCGCGACGCCATCGCCTACCAGTACTACAACCTTGCATTCTTGTATGAGTTCCAGCAAGAGTTCGATAAATCTCGATCTTATGTCCTGCTGGCCCGCGGCCTCGCCCAACAACTCGTTTCAGAGGCTCCCGACGATCCCCTCTTCTATGGCAACCTTTATCGCACCGAACTGCTGCTCACCCAATTGGACCTCATTCAACAGCGCCCGGACAGGGCCGTTCAGTCCGCCCAGCGTGCCCTCGTCGCCGTCTCCCAGATGAGTAACTTGAATCCCGGCCTTCCTCAGCAACAGTTCGAGCGCGCGGCCACTCTCCACCTGCTCGCCAACGGATATGCTCAACTGCACCTCCGCGAAGAGTCATGTGCCGCGATGAAGGAGTCGGAGGCGATCATGAGTCAACTCGTTCAATCGTTCCCTCATTCCGCTTCGTACGTTTCCGCGCTTTACGCCCATCGTGCCAATTCTCTCGGTTTCCTGATCCATCTGGGCTTGCGCGAGGAGGCTGACCGCGCGAAACGTGAACTCATTGAGGAGCTGGACGCCCTGCTTACCGACGACAGCCCTACCGCCGACGACCAACTCCAGATCCTCCTCGATCAGGTCAACGGCACCGCGACGGCCCCATCATCCTCCGCCGACTCCGGATCTGGCTCACCTCCCGATGGCGTCGGCGATTGCGACGTCGCTTCCGTCCTCGACTCGCTCAGGGGGTAATCGTCCCCAGCGTCAACCACCCCGGCCGGTCGGCATCCTGCGTCGCGTTGGCGAAGCGAATCGGATTGCCGTTCGGCAGTGGGTTCGGAATCCGAAGCATCAGCGTCCATTGCGATGGCTCATCCGAGCCAGTGGCGATCGTCCCGGTCCACTGCCGCGGCGGATCACCCGGCAGCAGACCGATCAACGAGCCGTCGCAAGGGAACGTGATCACCGCTCCATCCTCTCCCAGCAGACCGAATTCCGGGGTCCAATCGACATAGAACGGCGCGACCCCTCGGTTATCAATCTCGACGGTCACCGTCCTCGACCCCTCCCGATCCGGCCCGATCTCGACCGTCGGCACATGGAACTCGTAGCCCATCCCTCTCACGGCATCATCGGCCCTTCGCCGCCTTGACTCGGGCACGTTCCTCCGCGACATCCCCGAATCCAGCAACCACGAGGCATGCGTCACCTCCACGCACGTCCGAAAGTTCTGGATGCGATCATCTCCCGGATCCTCGTCGAAGACCTTTCCCCACGCTTCCGGCCGGATCTCGCCGCCGATCGGGTGCGTCTTCCATTTCTCCAGCGCCTTCGGCCCCGCCGCCTTCAGCAAGGGAACAAAAAACCAGAAATCCTCCCGACGCCCCGTGTCCAGAGTCGCCCAGGCGAACGAGTCGTCGTGATAGCCGAAGCCTCGCGCCGCGTTCGAGGCCATTCGGTCGTGATCGTCTCCGGCCGGATACCGCAACAGGACCGGCGTTGTGCTGAAGGCCCCTTCGAACGCATCAAGCACCTCCTCCTGCACGGCCTTCGAGGCAAACAGCTCACTCCGGGGATACGTGTGCCACTCTCCCCAGTGCCCGAGCAACCCCGCCGTCAAGAACCCGAGCCTCGGGTCACCGTCGTACCGTTCCCCCAGGGCCGAGATGAACGATCGTAAGGCCCGCCGCAACCGTTCGTCCTCATAGTCCGGCGTCTCGACCTCCTTCCCGTCGGTGTCGGCCACCACATACCGATGGACCGTCAATCCATCCCGGATCAAGAATTCGGGAATCACCCCCAACCGTCCCGGATACTCCAGGAAGACCCGAAACACCGCCTGGTTCCCTCGGCTCGCGATCGCATCGAGCCGACGTTCCAGCGGTTCCCAGTCAAACGACTCATACCCCGTCATCACTTCACTGAGCGACACATAATCAAATTCGAGCGAATGCGGGAACTCCCTTCCCTGCCCCGCGTAAGGGACCAGTCCCTTCATCGGGTTGTCCACCGCCGCGGGCGCGTACTCCAGCGCGATCTTGGTCGGTTGCACTTGCCCGGTCGCCTCTCCCTGCCAGCCCACCAGCAGCCCCAGCACCACTCCCGGAACGATCATCAGGGTTGTTCGCATTTCGTCCCTCGGCCGTTACGACCGTCTCCCTCTGGTTGACTCAACGTGCTGTACCGCACCCGTCCGACCTTCCGTTCTCCCATCCTGGGCTCCAAAATCTCAACCGGCAAAACCCCCGTATCCGAAAAAAAGTGACTGAAGCCCCCCCTTGGTCACGATGCTATTGATGAGCCGACCATCGCTTTTCGTACGCTCCCGGCGCTCCACTCTCTTGTGAACCAGCACCCGT